>NZ_JBAHZB010000014.1:0-45220 GCF_036697315.1 Alteromonas sp. 14N.309.X.WAT.G.H12 | reverse complement strand
TTACCCATCAACAGCTACTTCATCATATATGGGGGGTAACGCATACTGAGGATACCCATTATCTTCGCATCGTGGTAAGTCAACTCCGTAAAAAGCTGGAAGACGATAGCAATGCTCCCGCGTATATTATCACTGAGCCTGGTATTGGATACAGACTGATTTGTTGCTCCAGTAAAAGCAAAGCCTCAGAGTAGTAACTTACGATGGTTCACCCCGCAAATATCGTTAGGCTACTCTCTCTCCCAGTGTTATGGATGGGGATCGTACAGATATGTTTTGGTCTGATTTCATTCGTCGTATTTCAAGACAACGTTGGTAAGGCCTTCATGAAGCCGGCATTTTTTTTCATTGTTATTGCGTTCATCTTGCTGTACCGACTGAAAAAATGCGATATGAGCAATGTGAGTTATCGTGACGCGCTTATGTTTGCGTCATTAACATGGGGGCTAACAGGCGTCATGGGAGGCATTCCCATCATGTTAGTCACGGATATCAGCTTTACGGACGCTGTATTTGAATCACTCAGCGCGCTTACCACAACCGGAGCGACAGTACTTACAGGGCTTGATGCAATGCCCAAATCCTTTCTCATGTATCGACAGTTTTTACAGTGGATGGGGGGATTGGGCGTTGTGATTTTTGTGGTTGCCGTACTACCAATGCTTAATGTCGGTGGAATGCGATTGTTGAAAGCAGAGACGCCGGGGCCAGTAAAAGATGATAAATTATCGCCGCGTATCGCAAATACGGCACACTACCTTTGGTTTATCTATGTCTTGCTGACAGTGTTCTGCGCTATCGCTTATTATTTTAGCGGTATGTCGTTTTACGATGCAATCGCACACAGCTTCACCACGATTTCTACAGGCGGGTTTTCTACCCATGACGCGAGCATGTGGTTCTTTAAGAGCCATCTGATATTGTTTGTTTCGAATATTTTTATGTTGCTGGGAGCCATCAGTTTCGCATTGCACTTTAGGGTAATGCACGCGACTTCCCCTTTTTTATACTGGCGAGATGAGGAAACACGGGTCTTTATCTGTCTTGTGGGCGGTTTAATAGTAGTACTGACTATTATGCTTGTTATGGGGGATCGTTATCCGTTAGCTGAGGGGCTTAGTTTTGCCGCCTTTCATGTTATTTCATTTATCACCAGCACCGGTTTCGGGGCGGCAGATTTAAGTACCTGGCCTGAGGTAACAGGCTTTTTTCTTGTTTTTTGTGCATACCTCGGTGGCTGTGCTGGCTCTACCGCGGGAGGGAATAAGATCATTCGCGACATCATCACGTTTAAAGCCATACGACGAGAATTATTTCAATGTGTTCATCCCAAAGCGATATTACCGCTGCGTTTTCAGGGAAAACCCGTTGATGAGCGAGTGAGTCATGCTGTGATGGCGTTCATGTCGGTAGCCGCTGGCTCATCATTGATATTTACACTATTACTCATGATGACCGGGCTGGATTTTTGGTCTGCGTTTACTGCAGTTGCTGCTTGTATAAACGTACTTGGTCCGGGTTTCGGTGAAGTTGGCAGTAATTTCATACCGGTTTCAGATATCGGTATTTGGATGTTGAATGTGGCTATGGTGCTAGGAAGGTTAGAGTATTTCACTATCTTGGCTATGCTCACCCCCAGCTTTTGGCGTTACTGATTTCAAAAGAAGAATGATTTATGGCTCACTTTACAGTTATTGGTTTTGGCAGGTTTGGCAGTACAGTATCGTTCCGTGCGCTATCAAGACCTGATAGCCAGTATTGGAGGCGTATCCAGCATGAGCCGAAGAAGCAATTGTTGGGACAACGCCGTGATGGAATCATTCTTCAGTCGCATGAAAGTCGAACTCATATATGGAGAAAAATTCAACTCGCTTCATGAAATCAAATCTTGTATCTTCGAATACATTGAGATTTTTTATAATCGCGTACGCCAGCATTCAACACTGGGTTATGTAAGCCCATATGAATACGAAGCGATATACGCTTAACATGGATGTCCACTCTTAGTGGGTAAGATCACCATCTAACGGAAACACAATGTACACACTAAAATATTGATTGTTTTCGTAAATGAAATCCATCCTGCCGTCTAATTCATCGACGAATGTTTTCACTATCGCTAATCCAAGTCCATTTCCTTGGGCGGAACTTGCTCTCCAAAACCGCTGGGTCATGTTTTCAAGGGTGTGATGAGAAAGTACAGCGCGATTCGTCACTTTTATTGTAAAGCGACGCTTGGTTTCCTGGATAACCAAAGAAATAGCAGAATCGGCTAGCCCATGCTGAAGGGCGTTTTCAAGTAAGTTTTTGATAATAGTATTAAATGCGAAAGCCGGCATGTGGTTATTGGTTGGGCTGGCGTCCACTTGAACATTAATATGGTCTTTACTGAGATTGAGCTCATCAAACACATTGGTTAATTCGCTGTGTAAATTCCATTTTTCAAAATCCTGAAAGGCCTGTCTGTTTTCTTTTCTGGCAAGTAACAGCAAATTTTCGACTAATTTCTGAAGACGCGTTGCACTATATAAACTTTGCTGTATGGCTTTTTCCCGATCGTTTCCCTCTGTCACCTTTGCCACTTGCAACTGGCTGATTATACCCGTAAGGGGGGTTCTTAATTCGTGTGCAGCATTGTCCGTAAAGGACTTTTCCCGTTCAATAACCTTGTTAAGTTTTTTAAAAAGCCTATTTTGACTGCTTATCAGTGGCGTCAATTCCACAAGGTTATGCTCTAGTTGTATAGGTTTTAGATCCTGTGGGGACCTGTCACTGATTGCCTTTCTAAGTTGTTGAAGGGGTCTAAGCTCTCTGCCTAATGCAAACCAAATGAAAATAAACGACACGAGAAAAGCAATCAGGGTCGGTAATGCGTTTACCAGTACGATTTCGATAAATAATGACTGGCGTTCGGATAGCCGTTCAGCAATGGAGATTGAATGGTGTGGGGTGTTTAATGTGTATACTCGCCACTTTATTCCCTCTATTGCAACAGAATCGAAACCGGATGGAAGCACGGAAGGCAAATTCAGCTCATCAGGGTGGCTGTTAGCAATAATCTCACCGTTTAAGGAACTGATTTTGCAAGCAAGGCCTTTGGCAGAGCCACTGTCATTAAATGGCCGGGTCACTTCCAGTCCAAAGGTTGGATTGGTCTGCTGGCTGGAAAGTACTAGGTTGCTAACCATTCTGGCAGTGGAAACCAGGCGGTTGTCCATGGCCTGATGAATTTCATCTTTTAGTTGCGTGACGGAGAAGTAACTGGCTATTAACCATAGGAAAGAAAATACAGGCGCGATAATTAACAGAAGTTTTAGGCGCAGGCTCATTCTTTTAATGCTTCAGGTGGTGCAAGACGGAAACCCAGGCCACGCACTGTAACAATGATATTTTTACCGACTTTTCTTCTTAAGTTGAACAAATGCACGTTGAGCGCATTGCTGTTAACGTCGTCGTTAACACCATACAAATCGTTTTTTAATTGGTTTTCATCCAATATACGATTGGGATTGGAAAGGAATGCCACCAGGAGTTTTAGTTCAAAGGCAGATAAATCCAGTGGTTTGTCACCTAATCTGGCCTGTTTGTTGTTCGGGTCATATTTTAGTTCGCCATGTTGTAAGTAGCTGTTTTGCTGCTGGGTAGATCTCCTGTATACGCTGTTAATTCTTGCTACTAATTCTTCAAAATCAAAGGGTTTTGTGACGTAATCATCGGCGCCATCATTTAAGCCTTGAACTTTATCTTCAATGGCATCTCTTGCCGTTAATAAGATAATTGGCAGGGACAGATTGGCGTTTTTCACAACCTTTATGAATTCCAATCCGCTGCCGTCGGGCAAGGAAATATCCAGTAGACAAATATCAAAGGTGCATACCGTTATATAATGTTTCGCTTCTTTTAAGGAGGCCACAGGGGTAACCTGCATAACCGCATTTGCCAGGTAAATGCAGATGGCATCGGCGATGATAGGATCGTCCTCCACAAGTAATATATTCATAAGGGCTTGTCGTAATTAGACATTTATGTGTTTGCAGGATACCTATTCAATATTAATTTCAAATTAATCTAGGTAGGTTAGATTATCAATAGAATTCGTTAACTAGGCACATTGTTTTGACCAGCATCTCAATAGGTCCGTTTGCACTGATGACCAGTACGGCTTTGTTATTTGCCAGTATATTGCTCTACGGGTTCTTAGTCAGTTTGTTCGCAAAAGTAACTAAATACCGAAAACTTGCTACCGATATTTTGTTTTTCTGTTTAGTGGTTGGTTTTCTTGTTGCTCGAGTCGCTTTCGTTATAGAGATGTGGGAAATCTATCAAAAAGACTGGATTGTTGTGTTTGATATCCGGGATGGTGGTTTCAATCGGGACCTAGGGTTGTTCGCTGGAATGATTATGTTGCTCTTCAAAACTCGAGGTCATCATAAATTGGCATTTGTGTACATCAAATCGGCTGTTATTACTGGTGTCATTATTTTTCCCTTTTTTCTCGTCAATACGTTAATGCAGCAACAAATTCCACTTGAACATATAGCCGTAACCAATATTAAAGGTGAACCCCAATCACTAAGCCTGAAAGTTGGAAAGCCGCTGATTATAAACTTCTGGGCCTCCTGGTGTCCCCCCTGCCGCCGTGAGATGCCTGTTTTGCAAGCTGCCCAGCAAGACTACGAACAGGTCAGTTTTATCTTTGTTAATCAAGGGGAAGCCCCCAGTCGGGCCCATCAGTTTCTACAAGAAAATGGCATTCAATTACATAACCTGTACTTTGATCTTACCGGTAAAACCGCGAGTCAGCTGGGCGCTTATGGCCTACCTGCAACCCTTTTCTTTGACGCTGAAGGCAACATAGTAAACAGCCACATGGGTGAGCTTTCAGAAGCAAGTTTGCATCATTATCTGAAGCCCTTTCTTAGCGATAGCCAATAAATGGCGTTGAGGAGTAACAATGTTAAAAAGCGTATTTCTATTTCTATTTTTATTTATTTCGCACGCTATATTTGCTGCGGATAGGCAAATACCGCAATCACTTAAATTTATAGAAAAACAGGGTGGGGAAGTGGTGGATTCCTTTGCTGCGCCAGCAGGTATGACAGGCTATATCGTCGAATTCAGGGGTAATGCGCTCACTGTCTACCTTTCTCAAGACGAGCAATATTTATTTACTGGAAACATGCTCGATGCAACAGGCCGGGACATGGGAAAAGAAGCCCTTGATGATTATATCAAGGGGCCGCAAAGTGAAAAAAAATGGCAGGCACTACTTTCCTCAAACTGGATCCCGGATGGGAGTGACGATGCTCCGAAGGTGATCTATGCCTTCATCGATCCTAACTGCCCGTATTGCAAACAACTCTGGGAAAAGGCAAGGCCTTGGATTGCGTCTGGAAAAGTTCAGATGAGGTATATATTAGTGGGGATTTTGAAAGCGGATAGTTACGGAAAATCCGCCGCTATTTTAAGTGCGGAAGATCCCGCTGATGCGTTATACGAACATGAAGCAAGTGAAAGCAGTTCGCTTCGCTCGCTCACCTCACCATCAGAAGCCGTTCGTACACAGCTGGGGGAAAACCATCGTTTGATGCAGACGCTGGGTATTAGCGCCGTTCCCGCCATTTATTACAAAGATAAATCAAATGGGGTCACACTTCAGATGGGCCTTCCTACGCCATCCCAACTGGAACAAATCATGGGCTCTCAGGGCGGTTAATCTTTATGAGGATGGGAGTGTTTTATGGCAGTGGATGGCTTGTGACGCGAATAGCTTCCCACTTTTTATTTGGCCCATACTAGCCCAAATAGGAAATGAGCAACTAGAAATCACGTACAAAAAAACCGACTCAAGGTCGGTTTATTGTTTCTTCCAAAAAGGAAGAAATGGTACCAGAGGCCGGACTTGAACCGGCACGCCCGCGAAGGCAACGGATTTTGAATCCGTCATGTCTACCAATTTCATCACTCTGGCATCATGGGGTTAATCATATGGATTAACCATTCTTGCTACTCGCTGTGCTAACGAGTGGCTGGCATTATATCTTCGCAATTTCAGCATGCAAGTATTTTATGCAAAGAACCTAATCAAATGTCTAGAAAATAAGCATCAGGATATCACAACGGCAGGCTAGGCCGGTTCAAGGTTCAGTCTGTATGTGCTGCTGCTTTCTTAAAACTGTACAGGGCAAGGGGGATTTTTGTGGTTTAACGCTGTAATGAATCAATATGAAGGCGGGGGATTATGTAGTGATCTCAAGCATGCTTGTAAGGTAGTATTCAACATTAGTCTGTGGGATGTATGGAAACTTATTTAGTGGCTAAGAATAAAACCCGGGGTAAACCGAAATCCTCCTCCATCGCTGTACCTCAGCGGGCTGGATTTTTTCGTCGTCTGCTGGCCATGATTTACGATACGTTGGTGGCGATAGCCGTGGGAATGTGTGCGGCCATGGTGATGATTGTGACCATGGTGGTGCTGTTATCAAACGGTGTACTTGATATACACAGTTACGATACACCCGCAGAACTTATTCAAGATTCCTTTGTTTACAAAGGGATTATTCAAATTTGGGTAGGGCTCTGGGTTGCAGGCTTTTTCCTTTGGTTTTGGAAAAAGGGGGGCCAAACCCTCGGTATGCGCGCCTGGCGGTTACGTATCTATAGTACCGTTGATGCGCCTATGACCTGGGGGCGGTTATTCGTGCGTTTGCTGGCATCTTTAGGTGGGTTAGGCACGTTATTGGTATTATTTGATATCAAACACAAACAGTCGTTACAAGATAGACTGGCTAAAACCGAAGTACTAAGGCTGACCAAAGAAGCCAACGATCATAAACAGTGGTGACCTATTACGGTCACCCTTTTATTTACGCAGTAAAAAGGTCGCCACTGCGGCAAACAGCAAGCTAGGTAAAATTGCGCCCACAACGGGGGGCAGGGAATAAACCAGGCTTAAAGGGCCAAACATTTCATTGGTAATAAAGAAACCAAACCCGGTTAGCACGCCCATGATTACCCGTGCACCCATAGTAACGCTTCGTAGCGGGCCGAAAATAAACGATAACGCCATTAATAGCATCACTGCAATGGAAACGGGTTGTAGTAGCTTGCGCCAAAACGCCAGTTCATAGCGGGAACTGTCCTGACCATTGCCTTTACGATACTGCACATAGTCGTACAAACCTTGAATAGATAAAGCTTCAGGTTTAATGGCCACAATTCCCAGTTTGTCGGGGGTTAAGGTGGAATGCCACTGCTCACGATCAAGGTTATTTAGGGTAATTTCCTCATCGTTAAACTGGGTGATAGACAGCTCCTCTAGCCACCAAGTATTTCCATCATAGTGTCCTTCCTTGGCGTAGGTCAGCGTATTTAACGTCATATCGTCGTTAAAATCATAAATGCTGATATCACGCAGCGATTCACGGGTAACCACCTGACCGATACTTACAAAGTGCTTACCGTCTTTTGCCCAGGTCAGTTCATCAGAGGCAAATAAACTTCCCCCTGAAATGGCTTGCGTGCGTATTTCTTTGGCTTTTGATTCGCTGTAGGGGGTAACCCATTCACCTATGGCCATAACAATAATGATCATCACTACCGCGGATTTCATTGCCGAATTAATGATATTCCATCGGCTCAGTCCCGCAGCTTGCATTACCACCAGTTCGCTGTTGCTGGTGAGTAATCCCATACCCACCAGACCGCCTAACAAGGTTGCCATGGGGAAAAATTGCTCTAAGTCTCGGGGTAAACTTAACAGTACATAAAGACCGGCGGCGATCATGTCGTAATTGCCTTCGCCTAATTTACGCAGCTGTTCAACAAATTTGATAAGTGCAGACAATCCGACAAGCACCGACAAGGTAACGATAATGGTGCTTAGCAGGGTGCGAGCAATATAGAAATCGAGAATACGAAACATCTATTTTCTCCCCAGTAGCCAGGCGCGCAGTTCAGTACCGGTACGTCTGTCGCGTACAATAAGCGCGATCCCGATAACCAACATAATGCCATGCACCCACCACAGACCGAGCTCAATGGGGATCTTTCCGTCTTCAAGTACCCGTCGGCTAGCCAGGAGTAACATAAAGTAGCCTAGGTACAGCAAGATGGCGGGAAACATTTTACCAAAGCGCCCTTGTCGAGGATCCACCGAGCTTAGGGGCACGGCAATTAGCACCAAAAAGGGAATGGAGAGTGGAATAGCCAAACGCCACTGCAGTTCCACTCGCGCTTCTAGAGAGTCATCTTTAAGCAGTTCCATGGTGGGTAACACACTTACCTTGCGTCGGGGTTCACTCTGGCTTTCATCGGCTATCTGTATTTGGTATTCATCAAAGGTAATTTTACGGTATTGTTTTTCCGTTTGGGTGCCTTCGTATTGCACCCCTTCCCGTAAAACCAAATTGCGGGTGCCATCCGGGTTATTTTTAATATGTCCGGTTTTGGCTTGTACCACACGCACTTCATTTGCATTACCCACATGCTGATTT
This sequence comes from Alteromonas sp. 14N.309.X.WAT.G.H12, assembly GCF_036697315.1. Taxonomy (NCBI): domain Bacteria; kingdom Pseudomonadati; phylum Pseudomonadota; class Gammaproteobacteria; order Alteromonadales; family Alteromonadaceae; genus Alteromonas; species Alteromonas sp. 14N.309.X.WAT.G.H12. The sequence goes on along the minus strand of NZ_JBAHZB010000014.1, from coordinate 36,725 downwards.
TGAGACAGAAACACCCGTTTTAAGGTGTCGTCTTCACTGTCCACATCTTGCACGAATATCACGGCTTTCTCATTCCCGGTTTGCTGAAACCGTCCCGGCATGATGGCAGAGAATCCTGCTTCACTTCTAGCTTTCTCGCGAAGTTGGTACTCACTTTCTGCGGCTGTGGGAGAAAGGTAAAGGGTAATAAAACCGGTGATGACCATGATGACCAAGGATAGTAGCAACATAACCCGGGTGATATACCACTCGCTTACACCACAGGCGCGCATAACGGTCATTTCTGAATCGACGTACAGGCGTCCATGGGCCAGCAATATGCCAAGATAGGCACTAATAGGCAGCACCAGTGACGATAGGATCGGGGCATATAAGCCCAGAAAGCCGAGTACCAAGCCTGCGGGGATATCTCCATCCGAGGCATCCCCAAGTACACGAACAAAACGCAAAGTGATGAAAATAGCCATTAATATGAAAAATATGGCCATCTGTGACTTTAACGTTTCTTTTATTAGATAACGGAATATCAACATTCCGGCACCTCTGGAAAATTTGGATTTATAGTGAAAAAGCGCACGATTTTGAGTAAACTTACCGTTTTTACAAGTTTTGCCTGCGTATCAATAACTCGGTTGCATGAAAACGACGTTAATTTTACGTCTTCCGGCCACTTCGGTCCGGATACGAACGACAGAATATACAATTTATGACCGCAGTGCTTATGCCTATATGGCTGCGTATTAAAACATAAAGCAGCGCAAAACGTTATGCGAAATTATCTTCATGCAACGTACAAGATAAAAAAAGCGAGGTGTTATCGTGGAATTTAGTGTTAAAAGTGGTAGTCCGGAGAAGCAACGTAGCGCATGTATCGTCGTCGGAGTCTTCGAACCGAGACGCTTAACTGCGGTGGCTGAACAGTTAGATGAGATCAGCGAAGGCTACATCAGCAACCTTCTGCGTAGAGGCGATCTGGAAGGCAAAGCCGGTCAGATGTTACTGCTGCATCATGTGCCTAACGTGTTAAGTGAGCGTGTACTGCTGGTAGGTTGCGGTAAAGAACGCGAACTCGATGAACGCCAATACAAACAAATTATTGCAAAAACCATTAAAACCCTAAATGAAACTGGGTCAATGGAAGCGGTTTGTTTCTTAACGGAACTGCATGTTAAAGGGCGTGATACTTACTGGAAAGTTCGTCAGGCTGTTGAAGCGACCCAAGATTCCCTTTATACCTTCTTGCAATTAAAAACCAAAAAAGGCGAGCCTCGCCGTCCGTTGCGTAAGATTGTACTTAACGTACCAACCCGTCGTGAATTGACCGTGGGTGAGCGCGCTATCGAACACGGTTTAGCGATTTCAAAAGGCGCTAGCTTAACCAAAGACGTGGCGAACATGCCGCCCAATATTTGTAATCCTGCATACCTGTGGGAGCAAGCGCAAACCTTAGCCGGTAATTATCCGTCCATGTCCGCTGAAGTGGTGGATGAAGCGAAAATGGCCGAGCTTGGTATGAACTCTTATCTTGCTGTTGGTCGTGGTTCAGAAAATGAATCCTTGATGAGTATTCTTCATCATAACGGTGGCCCTAAAGATCAAGCGCCTATTGTACTGGTTGGTAAAGGGTTAACTTTCGATTCCGGCGGTATTTCCATTAAGCCTGGCGCAGGCATGGATGAAATGAAATATGACATGGGTGGGGCTGCCGGTGTGTTAGGTACCATGCAAACCGTGGCTGAACTTAACTTGCCGGTAAACGTTATTGGTGTCTTGGCCGGTTGCGAAAATATGCCCGATGGCAAAGCCTATCGTCCGGGAGATATCCTTACCACCATGTCAGGACAAACGGTGGAAGTGCTTAATACCGATGCCGAAGGCCGTTTGGTGTTATGTGACGCGTTAACCTATGTGGAACGTTTTGATCCTGAGTTGGTTATTGATGTTGCCACCTTAACCGGCGCTTGTATTGTTGCTTTAGGCAGTCATGCCACAGGACTGATGAGTACCCATAATCCGCTGGCTCATGAGTTGTTAAATGCCTCAGAACAAAGCTCTGATCGGGCATGGCGTCTTCCCCTTTGGGATGAGTACCAGGATCAACTGGACAGCCCTTTTGCTGATTTCACCAACCTAGGTGGCCGAGAAGCCGGCAGTATTACCGCAGGGTGCTTTTTGTCTCGTTTTACTAAAAAGTACAACTGGGCGCACATGGACATCGCCGGCACCGCATGGCGTAGTGGTAAGAACAAAGGGGCTACAGGGCGTCCTGTACCCATGTTATCTCAGTTTTTAATGAATCGTGCTGGCATTAAGCTAGAGGACTAAGCCCTATGCCACAGGTTATCTTTTGGCAACTGACCGACGAGGCTGACGGGGCAGAATCCCGTGCCTGTCATCTGATTGCCAAGGCTTATGCTAACAAGAAGAAAATTGCTGTACTTTGTGCCAGCAACGCTTCCGCGGAAGTGCTGGACGAATTGTTATGGCAATTGCCGGCTGCTCGCTTCGTCCCTCACAATTTATTTGGTGAAGGGCCAAGCTCAGGTACACCTGTGGAAATATGCTGGCAGGAAAATCAGCTTACCCGTCGCAGTCTTCTCGTCAATTTAAGTGGGGAAATGATAAGCTCCCCCCAATCTTTTCAAACAATCTATGATTTCGTGCCGGTAGCAGATGATGCTAAACAGGCGGCGCGAGTTCGCTATAAACGTTATCAGCAGGCAGGCTGCCAATTGCAGTTTAAGTCTGCTGACAGTTGAGAGTAAGTATGGATAAAACCTTCGAACCGCAATCCATTGAGCAGCAGTGCTATAAAAAATGGGAATCTGCTGGCTACTTTAAACCTTCCGGACACGGCGACCCTTATTGCATTTTATTGCCGCCGCCAAATGTCACGGGCAGTTTGCACATGGGGCATGGTTTCCAGCAAACCATTATGGATGCCTTGACCCGTTACCACCGCATGAAAGGGAATAACACCCTTTGGCAAGTGGGCACCGACCATGCGGGGATTGCCACCCAAATGGTGGTGGAACGCCGTTTAAATGCAGAAGGGAAGAACCGACACGATTTAGGGCGAGACGCCTTTATCGAAAAAATCTGGGAATGGAAAGCACAGTCTGGCGGTACCATTACGTCGCAAATGCGACGGTTAGGCACATCCACTGACTGGGATCGTGAAGTGTTCACCATGGACGAGAACTTGTCTAAAGCGGTGACCGAAGTGTTTGTGCGTTTGCATGAAGACGGCCTGATTTACCGTGGCAAGCGACTGGTTAACTGGGATCCGGTTTTACATACCGCGGTGTCCGATCTTGAGGTGCTCAACGAAGAAGAAAATGGCCACATGTGGCACATGCGTTATCCGCTGGCAGACGGTTCTGGTGAGCTGGTGGTGGCAACCACCCGCCCTGAAACCATGATTGGTGATACGGCAGTGGCTGTGCACCCTGATGACGAGCGCTATCAAAGCCTAGTGGGGAAAGACATTCGCTTACCTATTACCGGGCGTCTTATTCCTATTATCGCTGATGATTATGTTGATCCTGAATTTGGTACCGGCTGCGTAAAAATAACCCCAGCCCACGACTTTAACGATTACGAAATGGGCAAGCGTCATAACCTGCCCATGATCAATGTACTTACCGATGATGCGAAAATTAACGATGATGCGCCAGAGGCTTATCGCGGTTTAGATCGCTTCGACGCCCGTAAGCAAATTGTGGCCGATCTGGATGCCCAAGGGCTTTTGGTGAAAGTGGATGATCACAAACTGAAAGTGCCTCGTGGCGATCGCACCGGTGCGGTTATCGAGCCGTATCTTACTGACCAATGGTATGTGGCAGTGGAGTCGTTAGCGAAACCTGCGGTAGAAGCCGTGGAAAGCGGCGAGATACGTTTTGTCCCGGAAAACTGGAATAAAACCTATTATCAGTGGATGAATAATATTCAGGACTGGTGTATTTCCCGTCAATTGTGGTGGGGACACCGTATTCCTGCCTGGTATGACAACGAAGGCAATGTGTATGTTGCCCGTGATGAGGCACAAGTACGCGAGCGTTATAAACTGGATGACGCTGTAGAGCTAAGCCAAGACGAAGACGTTCTCGATACGTGGTTTTCTTCTGCACTATGGCCATTTGCGACCATGGGCTGGCCAGAAGAAACGCCGGATTTAGAAACCTTTGTTCCGTCCTCTGTGCTGGTGACCGGCTTCGATATTATCTTCTTCTGGGTGGCCAGAATGATCATGATGACGAAGAAATTCACCGGTAAAATCCCATTTAAAGACATTTATATCACTGGGCTTATACGTGATGAAAACGGCGATAAAATGTCTAAATCGAAAGGAAACGTTCTCGATCCTATCGATCTTATCGACGGTATTGATCTTGAAACCTTAGTGGCGAAGCGTACCTCCGGTATGATGCAGCCGCAACTGGCGAAAAAGATTGAAAAAAATACCCGTAAGCAATTCCCTGATGGAATTAATGCCTACGGTACAGATGCGTTACGTTTCACCTTTGCTGCCATGGCCTCTACCAGCCGTGATATTAATTTTGATATGGGGCGAGTAGAAGGTTACCGCAACTTCTGTAACAAGATTTGGAATGCCTCTCGATTCGTGCTGATGAACACGGAAACAGAAGACACCGGCCGAGAGGGCGGTGAGAAAGTATTGAGTTTGGCTGATCAATGGATTTGGGCCCAGTTCCAAAAAACATTGAAAGAATTTGAATCGGCTTTGGCAGATTACCGCTTTGATATCGCGGCGCAAACTGTGTATGAATTTACCTGGAATCAGTTCTGTGATTGGTATTTGGAACTGACTAAACCGGTGTTAAACAGTGATACCAGTACGGACGCTCAAAAGCGCGGTACCCGTCATACCCTGATCAACGTACTTGAGCATTTGCTGCGATTATTGCATCCATTTATGCCTTTTATTACCGATACCATCTGGCAACGGGTTGCGCCACTAAGTGATGTTGGTGTGGCGGAAAACGAAACTAGCATTATGGTGCAGCCTTTCCCTGAAGTGTTAGAGGAAAGGGAAAATGACACTGTCTTGTCTGATATAGAATGGCTGAAGCGTTTCATTATTGGTATTCGTAATATCCGTGGTGAAATGGATATTTCTCCCAATAAGCCTCTTAATGCGCTACTGCGTAACGTGAGTGACCATGATCACCAGCGTTTGGATTTGACGGCGCCCTTTATCGATAAGCTGGCAAAACTGGAATCCATTACTATCTTGTCTGATAGCGACAGTGCACCGGCAAGTGCTACGGCCTTGGTCGGCGATATGGAAATTCTTATTCCCATGGCCGGTCTTATTGATAAAGATGCCGAATTAGCCCGTATCACCAAAGCCATGGGCAAATTGGAACAGGATGTAAATCGCACCAAAGGCAAATTGTCGAATGAAAAATTTGTCAATAATGCACCAGAAGCGGTGATTGCCAAGGAACGTGGGAAGTTGGACGAGGCTGAAAAAGCACTGGCTAAACTCAAAGAACAACATGCCACCATTAGTGCGTTATAATACATAACAGCTAAAAATAAGCTAAAAAGGAGCGATTTATCGCTCCTTTTTTTATGTTTGTCAGCCGTTGGGGTTATTGTTGCGTTTCTACAATTAAAAACTTTTTTAGCATGGCGGCTAGCGCGCCCCGCTTTAACGGTTTGGTTAAATAATCTGTCATGCCGTATTCCATTGCCTGTTGTTTGTCTTCTTTCATGGCATTGGCTGATAAACCGATAATGGGAAGATCGTTGAAGCCTTTTTGACGAATTTGTCTTGTTGCCTCGTAACCATCCATGATGGGCATCTGTACATCCATCAAGATAAGATCATAATCAGGGGTATTGGAGAGCTTGGTGACGGCTTGTAAGCCGTCTTCGGCAATATCGAAGGTGAGTCCTAATGACGAAAGCATTTCCCCAGTGACTAACTGGTTGATGTTGTTGTCTTCCACCAAAAGAATATGGCCATCTAGCATTGCCGATGTGGACGTATTCTCTCTGACCGCATCATTCAGTTCTATGCCGGTAATTTGATGGACGAAACGTTTATATTGGGCTGGCGTAAAGGGGTGCATAAGAATAGGGCCTGACCACTGGGTTAGGATCTTTTCCTGCAATTGTCCGGTTTGAGTTTCCATAACAATACCCACTTGACTGCCTTTGCGCTCCATTTGCAGTAAATTGGGCAGCAACTTTTTAAAGGTGGCATAGGTGTTGAATTCCACCAGCACAGAGGGGGGAACCCCGATATCATTTTGCAATGACGCTATGGGCTGCCTTGCTGCATTTAAACTCAGTAAAGCCATATAGGCGTTGGGTAAAAGGGGCTTGTCAGAGAAATACGCGCTGCCTATTGGAAGAGCAGGGATATTGCTTAAAATGCTTTCCTGATTGGCTTCGGTCCCTAATGGCAGGGTGATAACAAACTGAGAGCCATGGCCCGGTACAGACGTTACTTTTAATTTACCTGCCCTTAGTTCAGTTAGCTGTTTGACAATGGTCAGCCCTAAGCCCGTACCGCCAAATTTACGGTTTGTCGCGCCATCGGCTTGGGTAAATGGCTGGAATATGCGGTTTATTTGATCCGGTGTCATGCCGATACCGGAATCTTTCACTTCAATGCGCAACACCACTTTATTTCCCACCTTGTTCGCCATACTTTTGATGCGAATATCAATGGCACCATTTTGCGTGAATTTAACCGCATTGGTACAAATGTTCATCAGGATTTGCGATAAGCGAAGGGGATCACCGATGAGTCTCGGTGGCAGCTCTGGGGCGACTTCTAAATGTACGGCCAGGTTTTTTTCTTGGGCACGCAAACTCACAACGGCCAACAGGTTATCTAAAATTGAGTGCATGGAAAAACTCACTTTTTCCAGCCCAAGTTTACCTGCTTCGATTTTTGAAAAATCCAGTATGTCATTAATAACACTGACCAATATCTGGCTAGAGTAGGAGGCTTTGTCTAGGTAACCTTTTAAAATGGACGACATAGGTTGTTGGTGCGCCAGTTCCAGCAATCCAATAATGCCGTTTAGCGGCGTGCGAATTTCATGGCTCATATTCGCCAAAAATATACTTTTTGATGCTGTGGCCTGCTCGGCTTTTTGTTTTGATTCTGCCAGCTCTCGGTTCAATGCTTCTTGCTGTACATTTAACTTTTGGGCGTTGTCTAGTAATCTTCGGGTTTGCTCATTTTTCTCTTTAAACACCGATGCCGCAGTGGCCAGTTTGCCAATCTCATCTTTGCGCCACAGTTCGGGTAACACATTGACTTCTTTACCTTCCGCTAACTGATTAAACACGGAGGTGATGGTGCGTATTGGCCCAAGAATACGTCGCACAGTGAAAATGGCAAAGCCAATGGCTAACACGACGGCAATAACCGAGTAAATTTCACCATTCATTCGTGCTTCTAATGCTGCTTTTTGGGTACTGCGGTTTATGGCATTGCTTTGTGCATTTACCCGATCAGCCAACTCTCTGCTTAAAAAGAGAAACTCATTTGCCGAGCCTGCCATTACGACGTTGACTAAAAACAGGTTGTTTTGCGTAATTTGAGTAAGCTGGAAAAAGGTGTTTTGCAGGTTCTCAATTTTTTCCTGAATGGTGGCAGCCGTGCTGCTAGGACTATTTTCAAGTATTTCATAGGTTGGGACTAGTGCGGCATTAAACTGACTGACAATATCCAACTCGGGAGACATGAGGTAGCGTAAAGCGGCATTTTCGGCCTCGGTTATCTGGAAACGTAGGGCATTGACGGTTTCAGCGGGCATTTGGTTGTTTTGTTGGGCTTCAAGTAGCAAGGTATCGAGCTCTTTTGCACTGATTAAGGATCCCGAGCTAATTACCTGGTCTCGGATATGCCTTGCGTCTACCACGTCATGAAAGTTCTCCTTGTAGGAGACCAGATGATTACGCATACGCACCAGTATGTCGTCGTCTGAGTAATCATAGGTGGTGGAAATCGATGAGTTCTCGAGGGTTTCGAGTTTGTCATTGATGGTAATCATAAGCCGCTCAAAGCGGGTTACTGCAGATTGGCTGGCCGTTTCTTTGAAAATGAGAACGTTACGCTGCAGATCAAGGATATCCCGTTCCAGTTCACCCACCAATCCCACATCGATGACCGCTTGGCGGGTGTTGTTCATGCCATCGGTGAGTACCTGTTCGTTCGTCCTGCCAAGAAAGCTCTGTACCAAGATCAGAATGACCATGATCATAAGTACGAGAATCAATTGAATGCGAATAGAGTGAAACATAGATTATAAAGCCACTATGAGGTAATAAATTCATACCATTTTTGCAGACTGTATTCATACGTCGGCATAACAGTATTCCAAACAGCTACATTGCTGAATCGATCTTCGTAGCTGCCTCCAGAACGTTGAGACCCTTTAGCAACAGATATTATACCATCGGGCCCTTTTAGGGCTTCAGTGGCAGGCTTACCTTCATACCAGTATTGCCATTCGGCTTCACTTAAATAGGGTTTGGAACGCAAAGGATTAGAAATATAATAGCCTTGCCTGGCAATGAAAGCGCCCGGCCAGCCCGATAACCACCAGTTCATATATTCGTAAGCGGCATCTTTTACCCGTCCATGGGTGGCGGCAGAAAGGCACATAACGCCATGCCAACCTCGATAGCCTTCTTTAGGTGCCGCAAATGTTACGGGAATATTATTACCGTTAAGCTGAGATACCGCAGGGGAGAACATGCTTTCAATAAATACGCGGTTTGTGCTCATAAAGCGCACAGATTCGGGAACAGATGTCCAAAACCCACTAAAATGATCTAACTGCTTTAGCTCGATGAGTAACGAAAACAATCCGTCCATTTCTGCACGGCTAATATTTCCAATGTCGTTAAAGGTAATAAAGCCTTTAGCTTGTGCGGCTAATGCTAAATCGAATAAGCCGATGGTGGGATCATTAACGATGCCCACTTTGCCGCTAAATCTGGAATCGAGTAGCCATCCCCAGCTTTCTTTATCATTGTTAAGTTCCGTTGGCAGGTTTTGACGGTTGTAGCCAAAGGAGTCCACATTGTGAACATAGGGTAAGAAGCTGATTTCATCGGTGTGTTGCGCGCCTAGGGTGCCATCGGCTTGGACATTAATGATTTTATGGGGAGCATCGCCAGCGCCAATTTTAGCGTTAGGAGTAACCTTACCGGTTTTGGTTAAACTGTTAACTTCATCCCAGTAGGTAATACGTTTTTTTTCTAGTGGCTGAATTGATTTTGCTCGCCACAATACATTGATGCTGTTTGACCATTGTTCGTAAAGATCGAAGCTACTGGGGTTGATCGCGGCTTTTTGCAGTATGGTGGCGCTGCCGCCAGGGTGGTATGCGAGCCTGATCCCCAGATCCTGCAGGGCTTGTTGCTTTAAGGATTCTTGCAAGGTGACATGGGTGCCCATAACCCGAACAAGGGGTTTTTCTTTTCCTATGGCAAAAGGCACAGAGCCCGCAGTAAGCCAAGTGGCTAGCGAGCCTTTTAATAGTTTTCTGCGGGTTGCAGAAATGTCCGTTTTACGCATTTATTTATTCACAGGCTAAACCCTAACTTCATTGTGGCACTGAATCGCCATTGTTGCCAAAGATAAAGCCGTGATTCGCCGGATTATATAAATCAGTATTTAGCGCGTATTATCCGCCATAGGCCGATAACCCCCATGATTGCGAGCAGAGTGCCGGAAAATGTGCCGCCATGTTCTGTTACCACTACCACTGAGCCACCGCCTGTATTGTCATCATAATCTGCACTTTCCAATGGAATATAAGACAAGTCCGCATCATTATTTTGATTCGCAAAGGCAAGAAGCTCACCGGTTTGAGAATCGTATAATTCAATCAAAACATCGTAATCATAGGGCGGAAAACCGGACACCAAATCGGTTTCAATCACAAATTCATCCTGGCTGCTTTCACCGTAAATATAAAAGTCAGAGGACGTATGAATGGGATAGAAGGCCTCGGCATCACCGAGATACAGTACGGCATACACGGGGCTTTGCGCGTATATTGTATCGGCATCAAAGGTCACGGTGACGGAGGTGTAGTAACCATCGTAATCTCTGTCAGTTTGCCATTGGGTCCAGGCGTCATAGATCCAAAAATCCGCAGTTGTTACTGAATTGGCGGCAACTTTAGGCTTTGGTGTCGACTTTGCGGCTAAGCGTGGTGTTTCGGCTACCGTCGTTGATGATTCATCAGCTGCATAGGCTTGGCCGAATTGGAACTCTCTGGCGTCAGTGATTTTTTCTGCGTCATCGGCCAGAGTGGCAAAAGGGGTCGCTAAAATGCCGGCCACAAAGAGTGGCAATAAGAACTTTACTGGTTTAACGGGACTGTTGTGCATTTTTCATCCTTTGAGCTGCTACAAATCATAAGTGATAGTGTGCACAGACAAAGATGAACAAAAACTGAAACAACCCTTAACCGGCTTTAATCGTCGTAGGAGGTTTCGCCATCTTGAGGCATAAAGAAGGTGCCCCAGCCATCGTAGTGTACGCTGAACTTATCCGCTATTTTTAGCAGGATATCCGTGTCTTTATCCAGCAAGGTGCGGTCAAGCTTACGCTCAGCAACGGCATCGAAACAAAATACCGTGCCGCCATCATCCAGCATGAGCTCTTCTGCGTCAGAAACTTCAAATCCGGCTTTAAAGGCTTCCACAGCCGCTTTTTCCAATATATCGAAGTCGGTGCTAGCAAGGTGATGCTCTATGGTGTAGTCGGCATCCGCTTGACTGCCGTCTTCAAGCAACGCATCAATGGTTTCCTGATTAAACGCGTACCATTCTTCCCGTTCGTCAAATTGATTCATTTTATTTACCTGACAAGTGTTGATAGGCGTAGTGTAATTTACTGATCAGTAGGATGCTATCTATTTGCCGCATCTTCGGCGGCCACTTCCTGATTTAGTTGTTCAAATTTGGCGATCATCCTTTCGCGGAAAAAATGGGTCCATTGCTTAATTGAACGGCTGTCGTCAAGGACTATCGGCGCATCAAGATCCACATAAACCGTGCCGTTATTCCACCGGTTCCACCGCACTTTTTCGTGCAGATTACTGGCCGTAACCATGACCACAGGTTCATTGACGTCTTGTGCCAGCCTGAAGGCCCCGGACTTGAACGGCAAAATACCGCGTCCGTAACTTCGAGTACCTTCAGGAAATACCCAAACAGAGGTGCCTTTCTGACGAATTTTCTCCCCTGCTATCAACAGTGTATCTCTGGCTTTGCCGGTGTTTTTTCTGTCGATCATGATATTCCCGGAAAGCCAGTAAATCTGTCCAAACACCGGGATCCACTTCAAGCTCTTTTTGCCAATGGTAACGACTCCGGGTAATGCGGCCTTACAAATGGTAATAAGATCATAACTGTTTTGATGGTTGGCAATAAAAATATAGGGCGTGTTAGGATCGATTTTTTCACTTTTTCTTATGACCACCTTTAGCCCAAGAATTTTCGCCATTAACGCGTATTTCTGGCCGGCAACGTAGACGTTGTCTTTGTGAAATGGCCGCATGATACAGACAATAAAGATATAAATATTGATAAAAATGAATGCAAAAAAAAGTGCAAAAATGCGGAGAATGGCTAACACACGAGATCCTATTGACTATTTTGCGCGAAGTATACGGTATCTTACCTTAATCAGATGTCCGATCAGTCATTCTTTGTGCAATTGAAGCAAAGAATCCTCGCGGACAATAGCGAATCAGGCAACGAGGTGATATAACTTTAAAGATGAGTTTGAAGCGGTAGCACAGAATGCAGATTTTTACGCCAGAGGAGCTCGAAGACGATATTCTTAGCGAGCTTATGGAAGAAATTAATGAGTTGTATGAAGCCAGTGAACAGACGCTGATTGAGCTTGAACTTCGTCCAGAAGATAACGAGCTTCAACGTAGCCTGTTTCGCTCAATTCATACAATAAAAGGGGATTTAGGATTAGTTAACTTTACGCCAATGATCCCCTTGCTCCAGCATGTTGAGGATTTATTAGATTTTTTACGCAAGGGGCAAATTCACTACACCAGCACCATGAGTGATCTGGTGCTGCTAACCATGGATCAAGTAAAAAGCTTTGTCCAAAAGGTGATGAACGACGGTCAGGCAAGTTACGATGTCCATCTTCATGAGCAGTTAGTGGAAGCCATTTCCCGTATATCGCCTCAAAACCATGCCGATCATGAGCAGTTGCTCACTGAAGCCGTTAAACTACTGAATCCGGCGCTGGGAAATAACGAAGCGCAAAATACCGGCGAGCAGGAGAGTCTTGGGTCTGGACCACCAGCGACGGTGGCAAATACGGGGATCTTAAAAACCGTCAGTGGTGATAAACGCGAGGATATGGTGTTTTTCAGAGACCTTATGCAAACCATTGAGCATCGGTCGAATTATTGGGCGGGACGTGGCGATCGTATTGCCAAATTGGCTTTGTATATTAATCATGAAGCAGGAAGCCCGATTGATGATGATCAGCTGTCGGTGGCCTGTTACGTTCATGATTTCGGTATGGCATTTATGCCCTTGTCATTACTGAATAAAACCGAACCCTTTGCTCAGGCAGAATTTAATCTTATGCGATCCCATGTTTATAAAAGCGCCCGCTTGCTGGAGCATTTAGAACATTGGAATCTGGCACGCAAAATCGTCATGCAACATCATGAACGTGTCGATGGCAGCGGGTATCCATTGGGACTAAAAGACGAGGATATTTGTGATGGCGCGAAATTACTGGCCATTTTGGATACCTTTGATGCCATGACCCATTCCAGAGCGCATCATCCAGATAAACGTATGTCTAAAAAGCAGGCGGTTATTGCCCTTAACCGCGATGCGGAAGGGCAATTTTGTAGTAAGTGGGTGCGCCATTTTAATTTGGTGATGACCCGCCTGTTAACGCAAACAGCCTAAGACACGCCGTGTGCCGTAAGAGGTTACGGCACCGGAGAAACAGACCGGACTAAAGACTCTGATTAATCGTTGATGTCCAGTTCTTTGAGTTTCCGAGTTAGGGTGTTGCGCCCCCATCCCAGACGTTTAGCCGCATCCTGTTTATGACCGTGGGTATAATGAAGTGCGCGCTCCAGTAAGATCTTTTCAAAGGTGAGCATGGCATCATTGAGAATATTAAAATGTCCTTCCTGTAGCTGCTTGTCAGTCCATTTTGCCAGCAGTTCAGGCCAATCACCGCTACTGGTCGTGCCGGACTTTTCAGTGACGTTTTCTGAGTGGATCTCTGGGGGTAAATCACTGGGTAACACTTCTTGCCCGCTGGCCATTACCGTTAGCCAGCGACAAACGTTCTCTAATTGCCTTACGTTACCGGGCCAGGCAAGCTGAGATATCAGCTTTTCAGCTTCTTTGCTTAAAAGTTTCGATTCCACATCCAGTTCTTTTGCCGCAGATCGTAAGAAATGCCGTGCCAAAAGAGGAATATCTTCCCTGCGTTCAGCCAAAGAAGGGATATGAATTCGGATAACGTTTAGGCGATGAAATAAATCTTCCCGGAACTTGCCTTCTGCTACGCGTTTTTCTAGATTCTGGTGGGTGGCTGCAATGATGCGCACATCGACGGTAACCGACTGATGGCCGCCTACCCGATAGAATTGTCCGTCTGCCAATACCCGCAATAGGCGTGTTTGCACATCTAGCGGCATATCACCAATCTCATCGAGAAATAAGGTGCCACCGTTCGCCTGCTCAAAGCGACCCTGACGGGCGGTTTGGGCACCGGTAAATGCGCCTTTTTCGTGACCGAAGAGTTCTGATTCAACAAGGTCCGCGGGTATGGCGGCCATATTTAGCGCGATAAAGGGGTTGGATGAGCGCGGACTATGCCGGTGCAAGGCATGGGCAACCAGTTCCTTGCCGGTACCGGATTGACCATTTATTAGCACGCTGATAGAGGAGCGGGATAATCGGCCGATGGCTCGAAACACTTCCTGCATGGCGGGCGCCTCACCGATGATTTCGGTGGGGGTGTCATCTTGGGGTACCTGATTCTGCCGAGATTGTTCTCTTGCGTGAGCTAGGGCACGTTGTACCAGGGTTACGGCTTCGTCAATATCAAAAGGCTTAGGTAAGTACTCAAAAGCGCCACTTTGATATGCGTTCACCGCACTGTCTAAATCGGAATGTGCTGTCATAATGATCACAGGAATTACGGGATCAATATTATGCACTTCATTCAGTAACGTCATGCCATCCATTTGTGGCATGCGAATATCTGAGACGATAACTTCCGGGCTTTGACCACTGTTAAGTTGCAACAGCAAGTCTTCAGGGTTCTCAAAACTTAAACAACCTATATTCGCTGTTTGTAACGCTTTTTGGAGTACCCAGCGAATGGAGCTGTCGTCATCTACAATCCATACGGATTCATTATTCATTGTCCGACTCCTTTCTTGGGATAGGGAGATAAAGCGTAAATTCGGTATGTCCAGGATGGCTTTCCACTTCTATTTTACCGCCGTGGTGGTTAATTAATGTTTGTGCAATCGACAAGCCTAGTCCGCTACCGTTTTGTTTGCTGCTAACCATGGGGTAGAACAAGGTATCTCTGATTTCCGCAGGGATACCGGGGCCATTGTCTATAATCTGAATTTTGGCGACTAAAGAATGGCGCTTCCCTAGGATGGTCATTTGTCTGTCGATACGGGTGACAAGACGGATTTGAGGTGAGGGCGTTTTGGCTTCAGTCAGTGCTTGCACACTATTCCTCAATATATTGAGTACCGATTGTTGGATCATGTCCTGATCAACCCGCAAATCCGGAATACTCGGGTCGTAATCACGAATAATGGTAATCGGGTTATCCGAATCAACGCGCATGAGACTACGTACTTTTTCCAGCGCTTGATGAAGATTGCTCCATTCAAGACGGGGCAGGGAATTAGGTCCTAGTAAGCGGTCGACCAAATTTCTCAGGCGATCAGATTGGTCGATAATCATTTGCGTAAATTCAGTATGGGCTGGATTGGTGAGTTCTTTTTCCAGCAACTGTGCCGCGCCACGGATCCCACCTAAAGGATTTTTAATCTCATGGGCTAGGCCTCGGATTAATTCTCGGGCGGCATCGTGTTGGGCGTTTTGCTGGTTTTCCCGGGAGATACGGCGTTGCTGATCAATACGGCGTACTTCAAACATTAGCTTTGGACCGTCATCGGTCTGCAAATTTGTCACCGTAAGATCGGACAAGACGTTACGTCCGTCTTTGAAGCATAAACGCATATCGTTTTCGGTAAAATCTTCACCACGACGAATAGCGGCCCGTAGCCGTGCGCTATTAATTGCGTTTGGCGCAAAAAACTCAGAAAGTTTGTGTCCGGATAATTGTTTTACGCCCGTTTCGAACAGGGCTTCACCTGCGTGATTCGCATAAACAATTTGTAATTGTTCGTTTACCATTACTAACGCAGTATTTAAATTATTTAATAAATGGTTTGTTTCAAACTCGGTAGCAAGCATGCCGAGCGGCTCCCCTTTGCACTGATATGGTGCATTATAGATTACTGTGCTCGATCAGCGAAGATTCAAGTTAAATAATTATTTTATATGAACCCCTATGGTGCGTGGCATGCGCCACCATAGATCGCTAATTGGCGTTAATTAACACTGATGCGTGATGCAAATACAGTGTTTGTTGAGGAGACGATGCAAGAGTCTTGCCTTTATTATCGATGAGATCCACACGGTAAGAGTGAGCGCCACGATCGATATCGCTAAGCTTAAAAATGCCGCTACTATTGGTCCAGTTGGTTTGGTCATCGAAGGTTAATTGATAGCGACCTTTATAGGTGGGTGAAGCGGTGGCTTTGATTATCACTGTGCCTAGATTATTGCGTACTGTGGCTTCTGGCTCCGGTGAGGTAATGGAAACCTCATAGATTACCTTTTGCTTTTTAGTTTGTTGAGACTGGAGAGGCTTTTGGGTGGGGGTGGGGGCAGCCACGTTTTGCGTGTTACTGTCTAAAACAACCGGTTCTGCCCCTTCCTGTGGGGTATCGGTATAAAGTACGGTGCCATCTGGTTTTACAATCTTATAAATCGTTTGCGCAGATAAAAGAGACGAAACAAACCAGAGTAACAGCAACCGTTTTTTCATGAGCGATGCTTCCTTTGTTTTTTTTCAGTTTAGCAAAGTCAAGGACAAAAAAAAGCCCGCATTAATCGCGGGCTTATAATGATAAATTATCAATATCTGGGTAGCGAAGATTAAACGCTGTAGTACATGTCAAATTCAACAGGGTGCGTAGACATGGCTAGTTTTGTTACTTCTTCAGATTTCAGCTCGATGTATGCATCGATCATATCGTCAGTCATAACGCCACCGGCTTTCAGGAAGTCACGGTCGCTATCAAGGGCTTCCAGCGCCATTTCAAGAGAACTCGCTACAGTGGGGATCTCTTTGGCTTCTTCTGGCGGTAAGTCGTACAAGTCTTTATCCATGGCATCGCCAGGGTGGATCTTATTCTGGATACCGTCAAGGCCAGCCATAAGCATTGCAGTGAATGCCAAGTATGGGTTAGCTGTTGGGTCAGGGAAGCGTACTTCGATACGACGAGCTTTGTCGCTCGTCACATAAGGAATACGGATAGACGCTGAACGGTTACGTGCAGAGTAAGCCAACATAACAGGCGCTTCAAACCCAGGTACAAGACGCTTATATGAGTTTGTTGACGCATTGGTAAAGGCGTTGATCGCACGAGCGTGCTTGATAATACCACCAATGTAGAACAAGGCTTCTTCTGAAAGGCCTGCATATTTGTCACCCGCAAAGATGTTCTTACCATCTTTAGCAATAGATTGGTGAACGTGCATACCTGAACCATTATCGCCTACTAGCGGCTTAGGCATGAAGGTCGCTGTTTGTCCGTAGGCATGAGCCACGTTATGAACAACATACTTATAAATTTGGATTTCATCCGCTTTCGACACCAAGGTATTGAATGCCGCTGCAATTTCGTTTTGACCCGCAGTTGCTACTTCATGGTGATGCGCTTCAATAACTAAGCCCATCTCTTCCATTACCAAACACATGGCGGCACGAATATCATGTGCAGAATCAACAGGAGGTACTGGGAAGTAACCGCCTTTTACGCCAGGACGGTGAGCCAGGTTTCCGCCTTCAAAGTCGGCACCTGAATTCCATTTTGCTTCTGCAGAATCAATCTTGAAGAAAGAGCCTGCCATATCAGTGTGGAATTTAACGTCATCGAACAAGAAGAATTCAGGCTCTGGACCAACGTAACAAACGTCACCGATGCCTGTGGATTTCAAATACTCTTCTGCACGACGGGCTACTGAGCGAGGGTCACGCTCGTAGCCTTCCAAGGTGGTTGGTTCCACGATGTCACAGCGAATATTAACTTGGGCTTCCTCAGCAAATGGGTCGAGTACTGCTGTGGATGCATCAGGCATCAGAATCATGTCAGACTCGTTAATGCCCTTCCAGCCAGAAATAGAAGAGCCGTCAAACATTTTACCTTCTTCAAAGAATTCATCATCGATCAGGTTAGCGGGAATCGATACGTGTTGCTCTTTACCTTTCGTGTCGGTAAAACGCAAATCCACAAATTTCGCTTCGCTTTCTTTGATCAGCTCTAATGTCTTTTCTACTGACATCGTGTCCTCCGGATTTAATTAGCATAAAAAGTGGGGTGAACAATTTCACTCCAAAATAATTAAAAAATTGTGAAGCGATATTCGTGCCATAAAGTAGCTTCACGTAATTACGTGGGCTAGCTGGAAACGGCAAAGAAACGGGGCATATTAAATGCACCAAATGTGTGCGAAATTGACTCATAATGGTGCACCGAATCTGCATGATCGTGCTTCACTGCTTAGCCTAGAGCATTCTATAAAGTGATACCAGCATAACCGACATTTTGAGCTTAATCGCGTGAGAGATGAGAGAATTACCTTTTAAGTGGTGGGTTTTCATTGGGAGGCGAAAAGAGCACTAGTTCCAGGATGCCCGCTTCAGCATTTTTTACCTTATGCTTAACTCAGTCGCAACACGATAAACACGATAGGTCGTAACAAGAATGGGTTTGTAAGAATAAAAAATGCGAAACGTAATATTAAAAGCTAAACTAGTAATAGAACGCTAACCAACGTATACTCGCGCCTAATTTTTATACCTAAGCGGATTTAGGCAGCCTAAAAACATCAAATTAGGCACCCGATTAGGCACCCAAAATCTAAATTGGCACCCAATGAACAGCATAAAACCTCATACAATCAAGAATTTACGTAATATCGCAATAATAGCTCACGTTGACCACGGCAAAACGACGCTTGTTGATAAATTGCTTCAGCAATCCGGCACACTCGAAAGTCGTGGCGAAGCCCAAGAGCGGGTAATGGACTCCAACGACATCGAGAAAGAACGCGGTATTACTATTTTGGCAAAAAATACTGCCATTAACTGGAACGATTATAGAATCAATATCGTAGATACTCCTGGACACGCTGATTTCGGTGGTGAAGTAGAACGTGTTATGTCCATGGCCGATTCTGTATTGCTATTGGTTGATGCTCAAGAAGGCCCCATGCCGCAAACCCGTTTTGTGACACAAAAAGCCTTCGCTCAAGGTCTTAAGCCTATTGTGGTTATTAACAAAATCGATAAGCCGGGAGCCCGTCCAGACTGGGTAATGGATCAGGTTTTTGATTTGTTTGATAACTTAGGTGCCACCGATGACCAATTGGATTTTCAGGTTGTTTATGCCTCGGCATTAAACGGCTGGGCATCAATGGACTCAGACACCCAAGGCGAAGATATGACGCCGTTGTTTGAAACCATTGTTGAACAGGTTGCTGCTCCGGATGCCGATGCTTCTGGTCCGTTCCAAATGCAAATTTCACAGCTGGATTATAATTCCTACGTAGGTGTTATTGGTGTAGGTCGTGTTAGCCGTGGTAGCGTGAAAATGAATCAGCAAGTCACCGTTGTGACTGCTGATGGCAAAACGCGCAACGGTAAAGTGGGTCAGGTCTTGGGTTATCTTGGTCTTGATCGCCATGAAGTGGATTCTGCCAATGCCGGCGACATTATTGCGGTTACCGGTCTGGGTGAACTGAAAATTTCTGATACCATTTGTGATGTTAACACTATCGAAGCCTTGCCTCCCCTGTCTGTGGATGAGCCAACGGTTACCATGACCTTCCAGGTCAATACCTCGCCATTCGCGGGTAAAGAAGGTAAATACGTGACGTCCAGAAATATCCTGGAACGCTTAAATGATGAATTGATTCACAACGTGGCACTGCGGGTTGAGGAAACTGAAGATCCGGATAAATTCCGCGTTTCTGGCCGAGGTGAATTGCACCTGGGTATCCTGATTGAAAATATGCGTCGAGAAGGTTACGAGTTGGCAGTATCTCGTCCAGAAGTTATTCTCAAAGACGTTGATGGCGAATTACAAGAACCCTTTGAGACATTGACTATCGACTGTGAAGAAGCGCATCAGGGTTCCATTATGGAACAACTGGGTCTGCGTAAAGCAGAGTTAACCGATATGTCACCGGATGGCAAGGGACGTATTCGTATGGACTTTACTATTCCAAGTCGTGGTTTGATTGGTTTCCAAACTGACTTTATGACCATGACTTCAGGATCGGGCTTGCTCTATCATACGTTTGATCATTATGGTCCCCACAAAGGCGGCGTAATCGGTAAGCGTAAAAATGGTGTACTTATCGCTAATGCCAATGGTAAAGCGTTAACCAATGCATTGTTTAACCTGCAAGAACGGGGTCGCTTGTTTATTGGTCACGGTGTTGAAGTATACGAAGGCATGATCATCGGTATTCACAGCCGGGATAACGACCTGACCGTTAACGCCCTCAAAGGTAAGCAGTTAACCAACGTACGTGCGTCGGGTACAGATGAAGCCCAGACCTTGGTACCACCGGTTAAAATGACCTTGGAACAAGCATTGGAATTTATTGATGATGATGAATTAGTAGAAGTCACGCCAAAAAGCATTCGAATTCGTAAGAAATTACTTACCGAAAACGAACGCAAGCGTGCTTCACGAGGCAAGTAGCAGATATAAAATGAAAAAAGCGCCAGTTTGGCGCTTTTTTTTTGATTAAAACAAAGTGGTAATTCGCCGATAAGGGATTATCCTTGTTAATGGTACAGTGCAGTTAAGTCGGGGTAGTTGGCAGTATGAGTAAGTATTCTATTGTTGTCATTGATGATGATACGGTGACGTTGGATATTGTTACTTATGCCTTGGAAGATGCATTGGATACCACCGTGTATGCATTTAATCGTAGCGAAATGGCCCGAGAATTTCTCCTCAATAACGCCTCAGATAAACTGTCATTGATTATCAGTGACCAGAATATGCCCCAGTATGATGGACTTACTTTACTCAGGGATTGCCGTCATGCAGGGATAGCAACGCCATTTATTTTACTCACTGCCGATGCAACCCGAGATACGGTCATCGCCGCTAAAAAAGGTGGGGCTACTCAGTTTCTCGCCAAACCCTTTGTGAGTGATGACTTGGTTGATAAGGTAAAATCTCTGCTCATTTAGGTTCCTGCTCTAGTCAACTAACAGCCTTTTCGATTACACTGGCATTTAGTGTGTAAAACACCCTCCATATCTTTTCTTTTTCACCGTAATCACAGGATATTTTCAGTGTCTTTTAATTTTGATGATACGCCATCCCGCCAGGGGACTTATTCTTTCAAATGGCAAAAGTACGATGGACAGGACATCATTCCTGCCTGGGTTGCTGATACCGAATTTCGTTGCGCACCGCCCATTCTCGACGCATTGGCGGCGAAAGTGGAGCATGGCAATCTAGGTTATGTGTTGCCTGCCCAGTATCAGCCCGCCATAAAAGCGGTACAACGTTGGCTTAAAGACAAGCATAACTGGGATATAGATACTGACTGGTTGGTATGGACTCCGGGTGTCGTTCCCGCGTTTAATATTGCCTGTAAAGCCTATTGTGAACCTGGCGATAAGGTGATGGTGCAAACGCCTAATTATCCGCCGTTACTGGCTGCGCCTAAAATTAATGGTTTAGAGCGTGTGGATATTGGTACCGTGGAAGTGGATGGTCGTCCCACTTTGGACTTTGCTGAACTTGAAACCCAAGCGGCAGATCCTAAGTGCAAGTTGTTGATCCTCTGTAACCCGATGAATCCGGTTGGCAGTGTACTTAGCCAAGATGAAATTGATCGTGTTGCGGCAATTTGTCTCGAGCACGAGGTTAAGTTATGTTCAGATGAAATTCATTGTGATTTGATACTTGATGAAACGGTTTCCCATATTCCCGCTGGACGGGTTGAAGCCCTTAAGGATGTTAGCGTCACGCTGATGGCCGCCAGTAAAACCTTCAATGTGGCAGGATTGGGCGCTTCTTTTGCTATCATTCCCGATCGTCAGTTACGGCAACAATTCACACAGGCCGCTGCCGGGCATATGCCTTGGGTGAACCTGTTGGGATTAGTCGCCACAGAAGCCGCATTTACCCAATGTGATGATTGGCATCAGGCCATGCTCGCCTACTTACGGGGTAACCAAAAACGCCTTGTAAAGGCGGTAAATGCCATTGATGGGCTAAAAGTACATACCTCACAGGCGACCTTTCTTGCCTGGGTGGACGCTAGCGGGTTAAGCGTTCCTAATGTCCAAACCTGGGCAGAAAGTCGGGGTGTGGGACCTTCTCCTGGTAGTGATTTTCATGCACCGGATCATTTCCGGTTAAATTTCGGCTGTAGCCGTAGCATGCTAGACGCCATTCTTACCCGTTTAGCTGGTAGCTAAACTAAATAATTTATAACCAGCTAAGGTGCACACAAACAGTACAATGAGCGCGCCGACAATATTGCTCATTGTACTGTTTCTAAATGTGGCAGGAACACTTTCACGGTTCATCACAACCAGCAAAAAGACGGCAATAATAGGCAATAAAATACCGTTGGCGGCTTGGGCAAATAAGATGGCGGTTAAGGGCTTAAAGCCCATGCTTGCAATACTCACTCCGGTGGCGATCACCACAAAGCCAATCACTCTAAATAATGTGCTATCTAGCTGTGCTGGCTTGCCTAATGCACCACATACGGCATAAGCGGCAGCAAGGGGGGCCGTTATGGTGCTGGTAAGCCCAGCGGCAAACAGTCCAGCAGCGAAAAACCATTTTGCTTTGTCGCCTAACACGGGGGCTAGTTGCTCGCCCATATTGCCGGCAGTTAATGTGACTGCATGTTCGAAAAATGCCGTCATGGCCGTGGCCACAATGACAAGTGTGATGGCTCCACCTAAACCGATGGCAATGACTGACTGACGTCGACACGCTTTGACGGCCTGATGTTGGTCTGCATCTTTATATTGTTGCGCCACCAGGCTTGCATGAAGAAATAAATTGTATGGCACTATGGTGGTACCGATAAGGGCTAACACCATGGTAATGGACTGGGTATCCATTCGAGGGGACAGCAATTGCGTTAGCATGCTGGTTAAATCCGGTTGTGCCACTACCAAGGTGACAACAAACACCAAGGCCATAATGGCCACCAGGCTGACCAGTGCAGTTTCAATGAGTTTATATTTACCGCTAAGTAGCAAAATACAGGCAACAATACCCAGTATCAATGACCAAGAACTGGTGCCTAAAGGCGCAATGGTATCCAAGCCAATGGCAGCTCCGGTAAGATTTCCCGACTCATACGCGGCATTGCCAATCCCAATGGCGGAGATAATTAAAAAGGCGATGATAAACCTCAAAGGCTTATTCGCAGTAAGATTCATCAGGCATGCTGAAAGACTCTTACCTGTACCAATACCCAGGCGAGCGGCCATATCCTGCAAAACCATGGTTGCGAATATAGAAAACAATAGCGCCCAGGCCAAATGAAAGCCATAGCCTGCACCGGCAAGACTGGCGGTGGTAACCGTACCTGGCCCGATAAAAGCCGCCGCCACGATATACCCTGATTTATCTTTTGACATATTTTAACTGCCGGTTAAATGTTATTGTTTAGACACGGATTATCAAGCATAACGATGATACCTACTAAATGACAAGTACATAAACAAAAATGAACAATAAAGTAACAACACTCGATGATTTATATCTAACCCCGGCTTTAGCGACGCTGTTGCCTGACAAAGTGTATGTGAAAGGCTTTATTTTTGCGGTTGCCACCAGCCCTGAAATCCCCATGCCGGAAACCTGGATGCCATGGCTAATGACAAAGTCTGGTGAGGTGCCGGCTACTGCCATGCTTGATACCTTGGCGGAAGGTCTTATGGATGGGTTGCGGGAATACCTCAACGCCATGCGGCAAAATACGGCGTTATTACCACACGATTGGCTCACATTGTCCGAGGGAATGCCACGTTCTGTATTGTCATTGTGGCTTACTGGGCTAGTTGCCGCTCACGCAAAGCTGGAGCCATGCTGGCAGCGAGCCTGGACCCTGGCAACAAAGCAGCCTAATACGGACGTAGCGAAGGGTAAGGAAGATCCTAGCAAGCGTTTAACACGGTGTTTAAAGCTATTTACCACATTGGCAGATACAGAACTGGCATTATCGGTAAGAAATGACGAACAGGCGGCGTTATTAAAGGAAAATATGGCTAAATTAGTGGCACAAGTGCCGGCGATGCTGGGGGATTATGTGACTTTAGCTGGAGAGCTTGCGCTTGCTTTACCGAATCAGTTTGAAAGTTTTACTCAGCCGAATCAGTGATACAGAGTCATTAACGTTGGCGTTTGGCTAGATTGCTGCGTACTGCACTAATATACTGATTTAGCTCGTTTTTAGCAGATTCATAAGCACAATTTAACTCTTCGGAGTCGGGCTTTTTCAATAGTGCTTGGAACGCTTTATCTGTTTTTTCCAGAAGCGCTTTTAAATGATCGTTATTCACGTCCATGTATATTTCACCTTATAAAACATAAGTAGACCGGAAAAAACGTAATTCCTTCCATTTATTACGAGATTAAAAGCCTACATATTTAAAATGGCTTAACCACTGCCAAAATTACGATGGCAAGTAATAATAGAACAGGCGCTTCATTAAGAAAGCGGTAAAACTTGGTAGAGTGGACATTGTTATCGTATTCAAATTGCTTCATAAGCTTATATAAATAGATGTGATAACCATAAATGGCAAGTAAAAGCGCTAACTTTACATGCAACCACGTGGATATTTTAAACCATGCCAACCCATAAATATAGATAAGAGCAATACCAAAAATGGCGGTTAAAATGGCAAAAGGTGTGACAAAAAACCATAACCGTCGCTCCATTATTTTAAATTGATCTTTTACTGCCTGATGCTCGGCGGCTGCGTGATAAACAAATAGTCGCGGCAGATAAAAAATGCCCGCAAGCCAGGAAATCACAAAAAAGATATGCAGTGCTTTAATCCAGAAAATCATAAGATACCTGCTTAATAATGGGCTCTTTGCAAGAACGATTGCAGTATATTCCAGGTTATAACACCCTGAATTTCATGTTCATTTTGTTCGAAAATATATACTGCACCATTCCGGCTGTTTTTGAGTTTTTCATACACCTCATTTAACGTGGCCTGACTCGCTACCCCGTCCATGTTTTGGTAACTCAAAGGTTTAGCATTATGTTCAAGGCTCACATCATACTGTACAAGCTTAAATGTTACGTCGCGCTCTGAGCGGATTTTCTGTACAACCACATGGGTTGGACTCTCGGACAGGTAGTCTTCAATTACTTCTTCCGGAGCGTTATAAAACAGCTTGTATTCTTTGGTCATTGCCGCGAGTACGCCGGTTTTTTCCAACGACTCCTGCACTGACGAGACTGCATAGGGTAGTTTTTGATAATCCAGTTGTCTAATGAATATTGAGCGATTACCTAAAAATTGAGTTGCGGTTACATAGGCCGGGACAATAACTAACATGGCCGGTAAAATAATTTGTGGGCTGTAGGATAATTCCATTACCGCGGACAAGGCCGCTAGCGGCGCATGGAGTACCGCTGTCAGCATGCCGGCCACCCCCAATAGGGCAAAACTACTGGTAAATTCATTGGTATCTACAAATGACTGTAAGGGCATCAGCAGTACCGAACCGGCTAACATACCGATGACCATCACAGGCCCAATAATGCCTCCAGGCACGCCAAGTCCAATGGCGCATACGGCAAGAAAGAACTTAGCGACTAAAATGGATATAAGGACTAACGTTCCCGGATGGCTATTAAATAAATGTTCCACATCTTCAAAATTTGCGCCCAGACTTTCTGGTTGTAGGGCACCGATACAACCGGTGATCACCGCCGCTAAGATGAGACGCCACACCATATTCAGGTTCTGAAAACCCTGCATTATACGCATGATTTGGGAATTGAATAAGGTGGCTAATGCCCCTAATACAATGCCAAGAAGAATGAAATACAAATACATCCATTCTTCTAATGCGGCGATGGCTAAAAATGACAACTCATTGACTTCACCGAACACCATGCGTGTGAGCACCGAGCCGATGGCAGCCGCCAGCATAACGGGGACGAAAATATGAATTTTGTACTCTCGCAACACCACTTCCATTACAAAGATAACGGCGGCAAATGGGGTGTTAAAGGACGCAGAGATACCGGCGGCAATACCACAACCGGCAAGAATGCGAATACTGTTAAACGGTAAGCGGAGCCATTGCCCCAAAAAACTGCTTCCTGCGGCACCTAAATGTACAGAAGGGCCTTCACGGCCCACCACAAAACCGCCCGCCAGCGCCATCATGCCGCCGAAAAATTGATTAACGGTGGTTCGAAAGGGCACCATGCCGTAGTAGTATTTTATGCGGTGGATAATAAAGGGGATGCCCATGCGATAATGTTTAAAGCCAGTCGCAAAGGCGATACAAAGAATAATGAGGGCGGCACCCACAGGCATGATAAACCAGACAATGCGTTCATCACCAAAAAACTGACGCAGTTGGACCAGTGCACTGTTTTGAACCCATTCAATGCACAAACGAAAAAGGATAATTAACCCTGCTGCGATAAATCCGCCGACAATGCCAAGGACACAAAGTTGAACCGATGTCCTAGGGTGGGCTAGTTCCTGTCGCAGCGATGAAAAATACATTAAACTGGCTTATCCTGTAGCTGTGAAATTTATCGTAACATAAGTTACTGCTTTTCTTAATATGTTCTAACAATTTCCGTGCCGGATTGTAGCATGGAGTAACCTGAGTGCATCATGGCAAAACCGAACAAGTTTTATCAGTTTATTTCTCATCAAAAACCGCGGGATATCTGGACATACGGTATTGTCGCGTTGGTTATGATGCTGTTTGGCTATTTAATTGCGTCCTATAATCAAAAGGCCCTTGAGTTACGCCTTGAAAATGAAATGCTTTCCCGCAATTTATTAGCGCAGGAAAACCAGCAGCTACAAAGCAGGGTGAGTGAACTTGAAGTGAGCGAAATACTAGCAAGGTCAACGGGGGAACATACCGCAGACGAATTGCACGCCCTTCAGGCGCGGGTGCTGGAACTAGAAGCACAACTGAGTTTTTACCAGCGGGTTATGGCACCGGAAAAGATCCGAAACGGTTTTTTCATCGACAGCGTACAAGTGACCCCCACAACCAGTGATAATGAATACCGCTTGCAGGCCCTGTTATTGCAGCAATATAGTCAAAAGGTGCTGCTCAAAGGCGTATTAAATATGGTGATAAAAGGCAGTAAAGCCGGTAAGCCTTATTTATTGGCGCCGGGCCAGCCCGGTTTCCTGCCCGAAGGACGAGTACCCTGGCGGTTTCGTTATTTTCAGGCCTTGGATATCAGATTTACGTTGCCGGTGGACTTTATCCCAGAGGAGATCGTATTTAGTACCGCGGTTGTAAAATGGAAAACTAAACAGGGGGACTATACATTAACCGTGGATTGGTCAGAGGTTTTTGATGGCTCTTCAGATGAGTCACCGGAGTGATGAGGTGCATTAACCTTATAAAAATGCACGGTCAGCTATATGATAACCTGATTGTCGATGATGAGTAACGGGTAATAGTTGATTGCATTACTCAGGTATTAGATAATTGGGTGAAACGGGCGTATCCGTCTAAAGTGTTTGTGAGGTAACTATGTCTGTAGAAATGGCGCTGCCCATTGAGTTTTCTGACTCAGCTGCGAAAAAAGTGAAAGAGCTGGTGATGGAAGAAGAGAATCCAGCATTGAAGTTACGTGTGTATGTCACCGGAGGGGGCTGCTCGGGCTTTCAGTATGGCTTTACCTTTGATGAGAAAGTCAACGAAGGTGATATGACCATTGAAAAAAATGATGTTACGCTGGTGGTTGATCCCATGAGCCTGCAATATTTAGTGGGTGGTACAGTAGATTATGTTGATGGGCTGGAAGGCTCCCGTTTTCTTGTGAATAACCCTAACGCCACCACCACTTGTGGATGTGGTGCCAGTTTTAGTGTGTAATAAGCATCGCTGATACTTTGTGATGACAAGAAATAGGACAGGGACGCATCCTCTTTTGATTTTAACTCATTAGATCCGGTTTAAGAGAGCTAGTTTATGAAATTGTATGGTTCAACAACGTCACCTTTTGTACGACGAATTCGCCTTCTTCTTGCCAATACAGAGCATGAATTCATTAATCTGAATATTTTTGAAGGGGAAGGGCGGGAAATCCTAGCGTCTAAAAACCCCACATTGAAAGTGCCCTGTCTGGAAGATGACGGACAAATGATCTTTGATTCCAGGGTGATCCATCGCTATCTGATGGAAAAATTTGATTATCCCACCCTCTCTTGGGATGAAGAAAATCAATTGACCTTAATCGATGGGGCCAACGACTCATTCGTCTCTCTATTTATGTTAAAACGTTCCGGTATTGAGGCCAGTGCAGATACCTTGTTTGTGCGTCTGCAAAAAGAACGCATTGAGTCTACCTTAACCTTGCTTGATGAGATGGTGGAAGCCGGCGAGTTCGACAACTGGACTTACCCTTCAATTGCACTGTTTACCCTGATTGATTGGGTTGAATTTCGTAATTTACATCCGTTAAATGCGCTGGAAAACTTAAAAGCGTTTCGTGAAAAACACATCGATCGCATTGAGATCACGGCCACCGATCCACGTAGTTAAATCTTACCTAAGTGGTTGTCATCGTATTTGACAATCCAATATAGCGGCTCTGGCGTATACTCGTTATTCAACGTGTAACAAGAGGGCCGCTTTTCATGCCAGATCTTCATTTCTCTGCGGATTTGCCGCTCAGCGCCGGGCGGGCCTATGAGGCGTTTTCTCATACCGAGTTACTGACTTTATGGTTGGTGGCATCGCCAAAGGAACTATGCGCCTTATCTCTCGATTTTGTAGAAGGTGGTAGCTTTAGTATTCAGTTGCTAAACATGGAAGCGAAAACCATCACGTGTGAGGGGGAATTTGCGCGCTTGCGGTCAAAAGAACAAATTACCTTTTCAATGCATATACAAGGTATGGATCGGGATGTGGGGGAAACCAGTGTGGATGTTCGGTTTTTTGCCCAAGATGACGGTGTACACCTTGTGCTACATCACGAAGGTATTAATTCTACGCAGATGGCCGACACCCTAGCTATTTGGTGGGAACAGGCCATATCCCGGCTAGGGTTGTTGGTATCTATCTAACACGCTAAAGGGCACTGACTGAGAAGGTCAGTGCCTCAACGGTTGTCGTTATGCCGACTCATTCACCACAATCACTTTACGATGGGGGAATGGGATCTCAATATTGGCTTCATCCAGGGCTTTTTTGATTAGCTCGGGAACCGTGTAGCGTACATCAAAATAGTGTTCGCCATGACAAAACGGGCGCACAATAAAGTCCACAGAGCTGTCATTTAAGGTTTCTACTTCCACAAAAGGAGCCGGATCTTTAAGTACATGAGGATGGTTGGCCAGTACTTTGTCAATGACCGCTCGGGCAGCATCGGTATTTTCCCCATAGGCGACGCCAAAGGTCATATCTACGCCACGGATAGGATGATGAGAGTGATTGATAATCTGCTCACCCCAAATTTGGCTGTTAGGGATGATGATGTGCTGGTTGTCGAAAGTTTGCAGGATGGTGGTAAACATATCCACTTCGGTCACCTTACCGAATTTTCCCGCCGCATCCACAAAATCACCGACTTTGTATGGACGGAAGATAAGTAACATTACCCCAGCAGCAAGGTTAGACAGTGTACCTTGTAGCGCCAAACCAACAGCCAGACCCGCGGCGCCAAGTAAGGCAATTATCGATGCGGTTTGTACACCAAAGCGATTGAGCACCGCAATACCCACAAAGGCGAGTATCGTGTAGCGTACCACACTGCCAAAAAATTTAAACAGGGTATCATCTAACTGAGGGTAGCGGTTTGCAATGGAAACCATGGCTTTATAGGCTTTGCCCGCGATAAACACACCGACAATGAGTATCAGCAATGCTAATAAAATATTGGTTGCCCACGCGAGTGCGGCGGGTAAATATTGGTTTACATCTAAAGATGCAATGAAATCTTCCATGTTAGGTGATCCTCTGTATTGGGAAGTCATAATAAAAGGTTGAATGAAGCAGATGGGGGCGATGTGCTGCCGTCCACCTCAAAACCTTTGTAGGCTATTTATAATACAGAATAGGGAAAGAAACTATTCACCAATAGTATGAAGCAGGGAAGGTATGCCTTTCCTAGTTAATAAGAAAGGCATGGAGGGCTATTTCATGGCCAGCATGATCCGCTTGGTGTTATCCAGTTGTTCCATGCGAACTTTCGCGATGTCCATAAAGGCTGCGCGCTGGTCCTCGGCGATGGGCCGGGCTTTTGGCAAGGAGACGGTACGTGGGTTACGGTGTACCCCATCAACCAAAAATTCGTAATGTAAATGGGCGCCGGTGACCATACCAGTAGCACCGAGATAACCAATGGTTTCTCCCTGTTTGACGGTTTCACCTTTTTTCACATTGCGCTTTTTCAAGTGCAGGTACTTGGTGACGTATTTTTCGCCGTGCTGTATGAACACATAGTTCCCATTAAAGCGGTTGTAGGACGCTTCGATAACCCGTCCATCACCGGCAGCCATAACGGGGGTGCCTACCGCGGCAACATAATCTGTGCCGTTATGGGCTTTCCAGCGTTTTTGTACCGGATGAAAACGGGCTTTGGTAAAGTTGGAACTGACATACTTAAAGTTTATCGGTGCACGGAGGAAGCTTTTGCGCATGCTGCGGCCTTCAGGGGTATAGTAATTTCCATCCTCGGCCTGAATGGCAACAAAGCGTTCGCCCTGATTGATAAATTCTGCCGCCACAATATCGCCGTAGCCAGCAAACTCACCGTCGATATAGTTTTCTTCATAGACCACATTGAAGACATCACCAGAACGAATACCGACTGCAAAATCGATATCCCAACCAAAAATACCTGCCAAATGCATGATTTGATTGTCGCTTAAGCCGGCATCTTCACCCGCATTCCAGAAACTGCTTTTTATCACCCCTTGGGCGAAATTGTAGCGGGTTTCAATGTTTTTGGTTTCCAGATCCGCTTTGAGTGTTTGGTTATCTTCATCGGGCGTAATGACTAAGGTTTCTTTGTAAGAAACTTGATAGCGCAAGCCGGCGAATCCGCCTTGATCATTGGCTTTTAATTGCAACTCATCACCGGGGATCAGGGTAACCAGTGTTTTTGCCAGTTCTCCAGCTTGGGTGACTTCATAAGTATCTCGGGCAGAAAAGCCCGCACGCTTAAATATTTTGGCCAGTGTATCACCACGACCCACTTTAAAGGTTTCCCAGCTACCTTCATCTTCCTCAAGTTCGAATACAGGTGCATCGAGCACGGAAAGCTCCACAGGATAGCGAACTCCAGCATCAAGGATTAAAGATTCCTGATGCCGACTCGCTTCAACCGACTCCGATGGCAGAAGAATAAGCCCGCCTAAAAAAAGGCTGGCAATGGCCAATCCGGTTCGGTGTGGCTTGGGAAGTTTTTTTAACGTTTTTACTACCACGGTAATTATCAACCTCATAGATCTCACCATTGTGAGAATATCGCGTTACAGCACGAGTTTCCAGCAAAGTGCTTGTATATTCCCATTATCATTGCACAAACAACGCCTTTTTGACGGCCAAGTCTTTTAAAGGTTCAAGGGTATGCGTAAAATGCCCAGTCTAATTTATCCCAATAACTGTAATGTGTGGAAATAGCATGACCGATTGGCAAAGCGCTTTAGCGGAAATAAAACGGGGGACAGATGAAATTCTGCCCGAAGCTGAGTTAATTGAAAAACTCAAGTCAGGAAAAACGTTAACCATAAAAGCGGGATTTGATCCCACTGCTCCGGACCTTCATCTTGGCCACACGGTGCTTATTAACAAGCTCCGCACATTCCAACAATTGGGACACAAGGTGGTCTTCCTCATCGGTGATTTCACCGGGCTGATTGGGGATCCCACAGGTAAAAATGTTACCCGTAAACCCCTTTCCAAAGAACAGGTACTCGAGAACGCGAAAACCTATCAGGAGCAAGTGTTTAAAATACTCGATAAAGAGAAAACCCAAATTCGTTTTAACTCTGAATGGATGGACGAGTTAGGTGCTGCGGGCATGATCAAACTGGCCGCTAGTCAAACCGTTGCCCGAATGCTTGAACGGGATGATTTTAAAAAGCGTTATAGCAACGGTCAACCCATTGCCATCCACGAATTTCTCTATCCGTTGGTACAAGGCTGGGATTCTGTGGCATTAGAAGCCGATGTGGAGTTGGGCGGTACCGATCAGCGTTTTAATTTGTTGATGGGCCGTGAACTGCAAAAAGAAAATGGTCAGGCCCAGCAAGCGGTTGTTATGGTGCCATTACTGGAAGGCCTTGATGGCGTTCAGAAAATGTCGAAGTCACTGAACAATTATATTGGTATTACCGACGCCCCCAATGACATGTTTGGGAAGGTTATGTCTATTTCCGATGATCTCATGTGGCGCTACTATGATCTGTTAAGCTTTAAGCCCATCGCAGAAATTTCCGCATTAAAGAAACAGGTTGAAGAGGGGGCGAACCCCAGAGACATTAAAATTCTGTTGGCAAAAGAGTTGATAGCACGCTTCCACGATGACGATGCGGCGGAAAAAGCCCATGAAGACTTTATCCAACGTTTCCAGAAAAATGCCATTCCCGATGATATGCCTGCTGTGACTGTGGGATTGACCGATGGCAGTATTGCTATTGGGCATTTGCTAAAAGAAGCGGGTTTGGTGGCATCCACATCTGATGCCATGCGGATGATTAAGCAAGGTGCAGTAAAGATAGACGGCGAGAAAGTGGCCGATACCCGTCTTTTGCTGACAGAGCCTAGTGAAAAAGTGTATCAGGTGGGTAAACGTAAGTTTGCCAGAGTGACACTGACTAAGTGAGCAACGGATTAACTGAACAATGCCCGCCTAACAGCGGGCATTTTTTTGCGCTACACATGGACGTCGCCGGTAAATAGCCGGTTTTAATTACATTTTATTGATGGGTAAACCTGATTCCCGCCAACCCATGATATCGCCTTCTAAATGACTTACGTCCATAAATTCCTGCTGCTCTAGTTTTTTCATCGCAATATTGGCGCGATTTCCCGAACGGCAGTAAATAATTATGGGTTTATCTTTGGCATCTTGGAGTTGGTCAATATAGCCGTCAATTTTATCATGGGGCATATTGATGGCCCCAGGAATGTGGCCTTCGGCATATTCCTGGGGGCTGCGTACATCAATGAGCATCCATTCTTCCGTCTTTACTTTTTCAAGTAAAAAAGGCGAGGGCGTCACTTTTTGTAAAGCCTCAGCCTCAGCATCAAGGGGCCAATAAATAAATGCCGAGGTAGCAGTTAACGTGATAAGCGAAGCAAGAAGCAACCATTTTTGCATGTCTATTTTCTACCCGTTGTCCTGAATTTATCTGTAAACCGATTAAAAATACATCGTCGATATGTCGGCAGTGTACCTTATCAGTGTGACGTTGTGCAGACCTTCATCGTATTTCATGGGGAAAGGAAAACGTGTACCGAGGTCATGATAATAATGATGAGCCCGCACATCAGCAACAAGGCATGGGAAACCCCATGTAAACAATGAGACATATCGGAATATTTTACTTTCCGTGAACCGCCCACGCGGGCATAGCGTACCATATTGCCCCCATAGATGGCGGGGCCGCCTAAGGTGACATCCAAGCCTCCGCCACTGAGGGCCAACAACAATGATGTAGGATCTTTTTCTTTGCAGTGGTTAAGGGCAGAAAAGGCCCGCACTGGGTGAGTAACCATACTGAATAAGAGAGCACCTATAAAAGCTGGTACGATGGCTAAAAGCTGTGATAGGCGTCTTACCGGCAGGCCAAACCAATGATAGCCAGGCTTTCGCCAGTGCCATTCCCAGCTAAATAACAATAGGAGTCGGTAACCTAAGGCAATGGCGGGCCCGCCAATTAGAAACCAAAAGATCACGGCACAGACCTGATAATAAAAGCGCAGCAGTAGGCTTTCCATAGCGGCCTTGGCGATGCCGAGCTCAGACAATTTTTGGCAGTCCCGGGCCACAATGGTCGCTAAAATCTCCCGGGCTAATAGTTTTTTGTCTTGGGCTAGCGCAGTCATGATACGACGATATTGTTGTTTGGCTTGGGCAAAATCTAAAAGACAAAGCAGAATAATGGCATCAAAAAAGAGCGGGTATTCGGCCATATAGACCAGCATGGCAATGAGTATCGTAAAGGGCGCTATTAGTACGAATGCGCCTAATCCGCCGGATATCCGGTGTTGCCTGGGGGATTCTTCGGCGTTAGGTTTTACTTTTTGCGCCATCCCACTGGCTAATAAACGAAAGAGTGTTAACGGGTGGTATTTTTCCGGCCAACGCCAAACACTATTAATGGCTATTGCCAGAAGAGCAATAGCCAGGGCTTGCATGGGGGAACTGGATAAAACGTCATCCATCAGTTTGTTTTCGTCTAGGCAAGTCGGGCAATCATACCCATAACCAGTTCGGCGGAATGTTTTGCGGCGGTATCGAGGTATTCCTGAAACGAAACGGTGGAGGTTTTACCTGCGATGTCGGAGAGAGAGCGGATCACCAAAAAGGGCGTATCGAGTAAAAAGCAGGTTTGACCAATCGCCGCCCCTTCCATTTCTACCGCTTTCAATGTGGGGAAAGCTTGTAAAATGACCTCGGCGGCTTCATCTGTGCCCACAAAAGAATCGCCACTACAAATGAGACCTTGTCGATTTTTGATATGTGAGATAGCCGAGGAGGCTGATGTGGCGGCGTCGATCATGGTTTGATCGCAGGTGTATTGGGCTGGCATACCCGCACACTGGCCTTTTTCATAGCCAAAATGGGTAATGTCGACGTCGTGGTATTTAACGGCGGTGGCAATGACCACATCCCCAATATCCAGATCGGCGTCAAAACCACCGGCTGAACCGGTATTAACGACATAGTCGGGTTCATACTGTTCGATCAGTACGGCAGTGGCGATGGCTGCGGCCACTTTTCCGATACCACATTTAACTAACACCACCTCTGTGTTATGCAGCGTTCCTGTATAAAACGTAAGATGTTTCCATTGTCGTGTTTGACAATTAGTCAGGGCAGTTTTCAGTAGTGCTACTTCCTGATCCATAGCACCTAAAATACCAATTTTCATACTGTTATCCGTCTATTCTGTTTTAGGGGGTGACGAGTGTGTATCTACACAGGCAAGTTACCGTGGCGTAATAGTAATATGAAAGTGGGCAAACTGACAGAATTACGACGAAATTGGGTCGATAACCGTGGGGGAGAGGTTACCGACCCGAAAGAAAAGCGGCTACAGGTTATCCCATACCGGCTCAGGCGGCGGCGCGGCTTGAACGAACCGGACGGGTAGGACGTTTAGGCGGCGCTGGATTTAACGTTGGCGTTTGGGCAATGCGTTGTTGCTTACGGCGGTACGGTAGCAATTTGGTTTCAATACACTCTTTGACTTCTTCCACAGAATAACCGTTTTTCACCTTAATTCTGGCATGGGGCAATCCTGCGGCGTCAAGGGCACCGGTAACAAAAAAGTCGCGCTGAGATTTGTATTTATTTTTACCATCGTTATACACCAGATCGATGGCCATGATGGGTGACATATCGTCTTTGTCGCACAACACAAAATCCAGTTGTTTTGACGCCGCCCGGGACATGGCTGATGATCCTTGTTTTTTGCCCGCTTGGGTTCTTACTGCCAACACATCACATAAACGAACCCGGCATAAAACACGAAATTCACGGCCCACGGCCTGCTCAATGAGCTTTAAAAAGTTATGTTCAACAGGCGTAAAAAGTTGCGGTCGACGGCGAAATGGGAAGCTAATGCCGTTGTCCGACAATTTCATGGCACCGACGGTAACCACCATCAATAACATCATCAATATTATTGCTAATTCCATAATAACCCTCACAAAACCCATATGATCGTCAAAAACATGACACCTTGGTGTCAGTTATTTGCTGTTATTGAGGTTATTGCAAGGCAAGTGCCAAATCGCGTGGATCTTTATTGAAAAGGGCGGGCTGGGGCCTATTTGCAAGGTTATCAGGCAAAACTATGACGATGCGACGGTGGCGTTATTCAGGTTTAGCTGGGATATCTTGATTGATGACCATGACATCTACCTGTGTACCCTTGCTATCTGGAGATACGATAATACGTACGCTATCGTTCTTCGCGGTGAGTACGGTGCGCCCTTGAACTGGGGCGTGAACTTTTAATGCTGGGTAGGCGGATTTGTAATGATCGATGAGCGCTTGTTGAGCGTCAGGTGAAAAAAATACCATGGTTGCCGGCTCTTGGGACTCGAAACGTTGGCAAAATTTTGCCGTTTTGGGGATATCGACGGCATGAAACTCAGTGGGACAGGTTTCGTATTGGGGGGCCTGATTTGTTGAGGCTTGTACTGGAAAAAGTGTCGCGCAACACACTAAAGCCAGCCCTAAGGATGTATTGGTTATTGTCATGCGTTTAGCTCCAGTGTTTTTGCTTTTATGGCTAACTTATTGTCATAGACTATAAGGAATTTCAAAAATTGCAACTCCTGGACGAAGGTATGATCCTGAATCAGCGCGTTTTTTACAAAAAAGCCACGCAATAAGCATTGCGTGGCTTTTTATTAACACCTAGCGGTCTTTATACGCCGATAAAATCGAGTATGCCATCTGCGGCTTTACGACCTTCATCAATGGCTGTCACCACCAAATCACTACCGCGAACCATATCGCCGCCAGCAAAGATTTTTGGATTGGTGGTTTGGTATGGATATTTACCCTTGGAAGGTGCGATAACACGACCTTTTTCATCCAGAATAATACCGTACTCGGCAAACCAGTTTGCTGGGCTAGGCTGAAAACCGAAAGCAATAATAACGGCATCGGCTTCAAGTACATGCTCTGAGCCCTCGACTTCCACAGGACGTCGACGTCCGTTAATATCTGGCGGTCCCATTTCCGTTTGCACCAGTTTAACGCCTGCAGCCGTACCATCATCATTGATGGCAATATCCAGTGGTTGCAAGTTGAACATAAATTCAACCCCTTCCTCTCTGGCATTGATCACTTCACGACGGGAACCGGGCATACTTTCTTCATCCCGACGGTAGGCACAGATCACGCGC
>NZ_JBAHZB010000149.1:5632-6415 GCF_036697315.1 Alteromonas sp. 14N.309.X.WAT.G.H12 | reverse complement strand
CCATCCATGTGCCACCAGCTTGTAAATCCTTACCGGCATAAATGGGTGTTTTTTGCGGCCACAAATAGGAGGG
The DNA here is from genome assembly GCF_036697315.1 of Alteromonas sp. 14N.309.X.WAT.G.H12. NCBI lineage: Bacteria > Pseudomonadati > Pseudomonadota > Gammaproteobacteria > Alteromonadales > Alteromonadaceae > Alteromonas > Alteromonas sp. 14N.309.X.WAT.G.H12. The sequence goes on along the minus strand of NZ_JBAHZB010000149.1, from coordinate 6,342 downwards.
GGCAGTGGGGCGCGAATGAAATTCATCACGATTGGCAGCGATAATTAACGGATAGTCTGAGCGAACATTGTTAGCAATAAATATGATGCACATTGTGTTTTAGGAAGCCGTATTTGTGATCATTCTACCTGTATTCTTATAAAAATCGAAAAGGCGTTATGATTATTTGATACTGTGATGGCAGCCAAGTTTACGGTATTATTAAAACATTCCAGCCCATTATGTCATCCCGATTTCAGGCCAGTTAATGACTGCCCGGTGCAATACCGTATTGTCTTTTAGATAGCTAATTGGGTCTGTTTCTTTTGAATTATTAGTTGTGGAGTTAACACGTTGTGAGTAAACAGGGATTTACTACCCGTCAGGTACATGCTGACAGATTACTTAATCGCCCGGAACATGGTGCTGTGCATACCGGTACAACAAATTCAGTGTTATTTGCCTTTGAAGATGTACAAGGTCTTGTTGATGTTTTTCAAGGTAAACAAGCCGGACATGTCTATTCGCGATCGTCTTCGGGTTCCGTTGTTGCCTTACAAAATATGCTCAATGCCCTTGAAGGTGGAATAGGGGCCGTGTGTTTTGCCACCGGAATGGCGGCCATAAGCAGTACTTTTTTATCTCTGTTAAAAGCCGGAGACCATATCATTGTTAGCCAATACCTTTTTGGTAATACCCGCTCTTTGATGGATATGCTATCGGATCTCGGT
>NZ_JBAHZB010000149.1:0-5622 GCF_036697315.1 Alteromonas sp. 14N.309.X.WAT.G.H12 | reverse complement strand
AATTAGCTATGCCGACGTAACGAAAGTGGAAGACGTAAAAGCATTGTATCAGCCAAATACCCGCATGGTTTTTACCGAAACCGTGGCGAATCCGGTGACACAAGTGGCTGATGTGCGATCCATCGGTCAGTTTTGTGCTGAAAAAAATGTGGTGTTTTTCCTTGATAACACCATGACGCCGCCGCCTTTATTTGACGCTAAGCAAACTGGGGCGTCCTTGGTGGTCAGTTCGCTGACTAAGTATATTTCAGGGCATGGCAACGTGTTAGGTGGTGTGGTTGTTGATCTTGGTAATTATGATTGGACAGGCTACCCGAACATCGCCGATTTCTACAAAGTGGCGGAGAAAACCCAATGGGGTCTTACCCAGATAAAGAAAAAAGGACTGCGTGATATCGGCGGTACCTTGGCACCAGGATCGGCCCACGCCATTGCCACGGGGCTGGAAACATTGGCCATGCGGATGGAGCGAAATTGCCATAATGCCATGGAGTTAGCGACGTTTTTACACAATCATCCTAAAATCGCCCATGTGTATTACCCAGGGTTAGTGGGGCATGAACAGCATTTTCTCGCACGGGATATTATGAATAAGGGATATGGTGCGATATTAAGCCTCGATCTTGTGGAGGGCCTAGACGTAAATACATTTTTAAATGCCCTGTCATTGGTGATCAGTGCGACTCACTTAGGCGACAACAGAACCTTGGCCTTGCCGGTGGCCTCGACGATTTTCTATGAAAATGGGCCCGAGGAACGGGCTAAAATGGGCATTTCTGATGGTATGATCAGGTTGTCTGTGGGTATTGAAGATACCGAGGATCTCATCAAGGATTTTGACCAAGCATTGGCTCAGTGTGGTAACTAAAGGGGAGGGTTGTAAAAATAGCGTTATTTTGGAAGCATTTTTGCAACAAATCTGATAATCTATTTTTTAAGCAAGTAAGCGGGCGTTTTTTCGTATGGTGTTTTGGCGAACTTCAATACGTTGGTAGTGCTTAAATCCCGCTACTTGCTTCACTTCTTTTCCCCTTCTTTTTTCCCTATTTTTATTTTTTTAGAAAAAAAATGATTTTATCTGAACTATCTCCTAGCACCGTTGACTAATTCTATGCAGTTAGCAATAAACGTTTTCTCTTGAGCTTCCATGCTCTTACGTTGTTGTTAAAGTGTGTTCCAAGTTGAGTGTGCTTGATTGCCCCGCTAAATGCGGGGCTTTTTTTTGTCCATTTTAAAGCTAAAAATTCACTGATTAACAGCAGAGATCCCACCGTCCTAATTAAACCGGCGTCTTTTACGTTAAGGATACCTGCACAGACGATGAAGTCTGCCTGATTTTCTCTACTGATTTTGTATAATGTCTTGGGCTTTTAAGTATGACAAAGTAGATTAAAATAATGAGAAAAGTACGCAATTTTGTAGCAGGGATAGCATTTAGCACCGCATTAACGGCGTGCGCCACCCTTAGTTCTAACGACAATACAATGCATGAGGTGGAAAAATCCACCGCTGATGTGACGGCAAGCTACACGCCTGCCGATATTACAACGATCGCCTCCAATGACACCATTACACTTGAGCAAATCATGTCTGATCCTAAATGGATGGGGCGTGCACCACAGCAACCTGGATGGTCATTAGACAGTCATTATCTTGTGTACGAACAAGTCCAGGAAAACACCCAACTCAATGACGTGTTTATTGCGCCTATCAGCAACCCGGAAAATGCCAAAAAGGTATCGTTAGCAAATCGCTATCAGTATCGGTTCGACGAAAAAGCGGTGAATGGGGATAAAACGGTAACGGCATTTCGGGTAAATAACAGCTTATTCGTTAAAGAGTTACAACAACCTATTCGGCAATTGATTCGGGGAGGCGAGGCATTTCACGGTCTTCGCTTTATGACCGACGGCCGGCTCATGATGCAACAAAACGATAAGATTATTGCCATCGATATTCATACCGGCCAACGACAAGCGTTAATTAGTTGGCGTTTTGACGAGAAACCCGTAGCCGTTGAGCCGCCAGAAGATTATTTGTCAAAAGAACAAATAGGCCTAATTGATTACGTTAAAGTGCAACGAAAAAACAGACAAGATGCCGCACAATTTGAAGAAGATCTCAGTCGCGTGAGCGAGGCTTATGCCCCTAAGCCAATCTTTTTTGATAAGCAAGATAGATTAGTCAGTGCTTCGGTTTCCCCTAATGGGAAATACGCCATTGTGGTTACCACGGAAAATACCGCCGTTCGTGATGACTCGGATATTATGCCCCATTATATTCAGGAGTCCGGTCGTATCGCCACAATCGACGTGCGGCGTCGGGTGGCAGATGCCAAACCTGTTAACCATGACATTTGGTTGGTTAATCTTCATTCCCGCAAAAAAACACCGCTGTCATTGGTTAATTTACCCGGTTACAACGAAGACGTATTAGCCGATGTGAAAGCTGAAAATGCGGCGGCGATAGGGGAAACGTATCAGGTAAACCGGTTACCCCGGGATATTCAATTGATGGGGCGCGACGAAGGGATCCAATGGCATGACTCTGGTGATGAAGTCGCACTGATGTTGGAAGCCTGGGATAATAAAGATCGGTGGATCGTTACCGTTGATTTTGACAATGCCAAATTAATCACCCAAGAGCGTCTACATGATGATGCTTGGATCAATTACTATCATAATCATTTTGGCTGGCTGCATAATAGTAAAACCCTCTTTTATCAATCAGAAAAAGACGGTTTCTCTCATTTATACCTGCAAAAACCCGGTGAAAAAGCCCAACAGCTAACCCAGGGGCGCTATGTGGTTGAAAACCCTACTTTAAGTCCGGATGACCATTATATCTATTATCAGGCCAATAAAATCCATCCTGGTATTGTGGAAGTGTACCGGGTGGATCTAGAAAATGGTGAAACACAGCAGCTTACCGCCTTAAATGGCATGACTGAGTATGTGTTAAGTCCCGATGGTCAGCAGTTGCTGCTCACTCACAGTAAAGTCAATAGACCACCAGAACTCTATATTAAAGCGGTGGACAGCGAACTGTCAGCGCGCCAGATTACACATACGGTGAGTGACGCCTTCTTACAATTGCCTTGGGCTGTGCCCACCGTGGTGGCGATCCCGTCCACCCATACTTCACAACCTATCTATGCCCGGGTATATCTACCTAAGGGGGATAACAACGGTGAAAAACGCCGTGCTGTGGTCTTTACCCATGGGGCAGGTTATTTACAAAATGCCCACTTAGGTTGGTCAGGCTATTTTCGAGAATATATGTTCCATAGCATGCTGGTACAGCAAGGCTATGTGGTATTAGATATGGATTATCGGGCGTCGAAAGGCTATGGCCGTGACTGGCGTACGGCGATTTACCGACAAATGGGAAAACCGGAAGTCGAAGATTTACGTGATGGTGTGCAATGGCTTGTGGATAATGCTGACGTCGACCCAAAACGTGTGGGCACCTACGGTGGCTCTTACGGTGGTTTTTTAACCTTTATGTCCATGTTTACCCAACCTGACTTGTTTGCCGCTGGGGCGGCCTTACGTCCTGTCGCCGATTGGGCTCATTACAATACAGGCTATACCGCTAATATTCTTAATACCCCTGATGTTGATCCCATTGCCTATAGACGCAGTTCGCCTATCTATCATGCTGAAGGCTTAGCAAAACCGCTATTGATTGTTTCCCCCATGGTGGATAACAATGTCTTTTTTGAAGATTCGGTAAGATTAGTTCAGCGACTCATTGAATTGGAAAAAACAGACTTCGAAACGGCAATTTATCCGGTGGAATCCCATGGGTTTATACAGCCTAGTTCCTGGTTAGATGAATATCGTCGAATTTACAAATTGTTTGAAACGAATTTGTAGTACAAAGGCGCCTGTTGCTAGCGGGCGCCCTTTTCTTTCTGTTTGAAGGATCCAAGCCCTGGCATCAGCAGAAACAAGATAAAACCGGCGATACCGCCATAAAGATGGGCATCAATGGCCACTGTGGCATTAATCAGATCGGCAATTTCCTGTGTGCTACCAAAATTTTGTTCATAGGTGATTTTACCGATGACACCAAACAGCAATAACCACCCTGAGTGTATTCTATTGCGAATGTCCATACAGGCCCCCCAAACAAAAACACCGTGAAGTGCGCCAGAAAGCCCTGCGTAACCGATAAGGGACGGTGAAAAAAAGTAAATGCCCAGGCTGGTGGCAATGGCACACCAGGTGAAGACTTTCAGAAAACGCAAGGTGCGATAGTGAGGGTAATGCAAAAGAGTGAGGAGGATGAGGCCCGCAAGATTCAGTATCAAATGATTAAAATTGGTATGTACAAGGTTGCCCGTAAATAATCGCCATGTTTCCCATCCTTCGATGGCGTATCGGTCGTAGGCAAGCCAAGCACTGGATAAAGGCTCGAAATAGCCCGCTATCAGTACCAGACAAGCGATAATTAATGGGCCAGTGTAATGGGATAATTTAAATGTCGTTTGCATGAAATTTTGTGGTTTACTGCGAGAAGTCGCTATCATACAAAAAAACACCCCGACTTTGCCTATTTTTTATTAATTAAGGGGGCTTTATGAGCCTAGTACTGACACAGAATAACGATCGTATTTTAACCGTAAGCTTAAATCGCGCCGATAAAAAAAATGCGTTAACGCTTAAAATGTATGCGCAGTTGGCAAACATCTTAAAAGCAGCCGCAGAGGATGACACCGTTCATGTTGTGTTGTTAAAAGGTGAAGGCGGGTGTTTTAGCGCAGGAAATGACATCTCTGTCTTTGCACAGCGTGATGAAGGCGATAGTATTTCGGATATCGTTGCATTTATGAATGCCTTGTTACATTTCCCTAAACCCGTGGTGGCACAAGTGGAAGGGGTAGCCGTTGGCATTGGTACAACCTTATTGTTGCACTGCGATATGGTATATTGTGCACCTGCAACTCAATTCTGCCTACCCTTTATCAATTTAGGTTTAGTACCAGAATATGCGTCCAGCTATCTTCTCCCGCGGCTAGCTGGTCGGCGCAAAGCAAGTGAGTGGTTAATGCTTGGCGAAATGTTCGGTGCCGAGGATGCATATCAATTCGGTGTGGTCACAGCAATTGAACCTGCAGATACGTTGGGAGAAAAAGTCATGTCGGTATGTAAAAAGTTGGCGTCAAAGCCTGTTTTTGCAATGACCCATACCAAAAAACTTTTAAATACCGAAAAAGAAGTGATTCAACAGCAAATTAACGAAGAGTTGGACGTTTTTCTTGAAGCGTTGAATACAGACGCGGCTAAAGAAGCGTTCGATGCCTTTATTAACAAGCGACCGTTAAATACGGAAAAATTCAAATAAAACAGAGGAACACAAACATTGAATTTTAATTTGGGAACCCTAGCAGTTACGTTAAAGGCCGTGTGCTTTACGCTGGCTATTTCTCCTTTGGCTGACGCGGTTGAACGCAATGAGCCAGAGGCCGCCACCGGCTTTGAAAATAAGGTAGCCCATGTTGCCGATGACTATATGGTGGTCGCCGCTAATCCTTATGCCTCCTGGGCCGGTAAAAATATCATCGAGAAGGGCGGTTCTGCTATCGATGCGGCAGTTGCCGTGCAAGCCATGTTGACC
>NZ_JBAHZB010000148.1:1063-6462 GCF_036697315.1 Alteromonas sp. 14N.309.X.WAT.G.H12 | reverse complement strand
GTATCGCTGCTTTCTTCAACCGGTGTGCCCACTCGCTGAAAAACCGCATCAATAAAGGGGGCATAATTTTCAATTGCCGGGCACATAACCACAATATCCGCCGGTTTAAGATCGTCTCTGGCATGGGACGAAAGCAAACGCAACAGATGATCATGCAAGGCTTCCACTTCCCGCAGGGGGGTATGAGCACTGACAACGGTAACGGAATTGTCATCGGGATGATGCGTAAATTGTTTGTCCGGTGCCTGGGCATGTAAAATATCTTGCTGTATGGCATGCAAAAGTTGCACACCTTGGGGAGTCTCTTGGGGCGGTTCAATATCAAATGCGGCAATTTCGTATGAATGTAAGGGCGTAAGAAGGTTAAATAAATCTCGTCCCTGTTGCCCTAAATTACCTAAAAACGGGTTATCTTGGGCCGCATCAAGCCACTGGGATATGCCTTCAGAGCGCAACATCTTGGCTTGTTCCTTGTTACTTTTTACATCGCCCCAATAATTAACGCTGGGGTTTAAGTGGAACAGATGGATATCCGCATGTTGTGATAAGGCATCGAGAAAGTCCACCAACTGGGGGGCCATGGTATTGATGGCGAACACCACAATATTGTCAGGCAAGCTGTGGGCACTACTATCATTTGCCAACCGCTCGATGGTTTCAGCATGCAGTTTTGCTGGATGATCCGGGTTTTGTTTTACCAATTCCCGCCAAATAAACGCCTGCCAGGCTTCATCTTGCTGATTTTGCGTAACAAGTTCATTGTTTTCCCACGCAAAGATCCACTCAGGACGGTACAACAGATATTGTTCGTACACATCGGCTAACGCGGTGGAAAACTCTAATCGCTGCAAGCTGGCCTGGGTTTCATCGCCAATATTCTGCCAATACCGACAAACCGGCTCTGAAACCGAGTGGCCACAAAATGCCTCACTTTGAATAATGCCATCTATGCGCCAAACCAGGACTTCCCGGCGATAAGGTGACTGTCTGGGTACCCTATCCTCACCTAAAATACGCCGTGCAGTATCCCACATAAAACGTACAGGCAATGGATAGTGCAGATTCATGGCGACGCCACGATCACGGGCCAATGCCATATTAAGCCAGTGTTGCATGCCTGGACTTTCAACAAGGATGGTCTGAGGTTCAAATACTTCAGAAGGACGCTGCTTAAGTAGCGTGGCAAGTAGATAACTCAAATGCTCGAGTTTATTTGAAGGATATAACGCTAACAAAGTTCACCCTAATAACGCTTTTTTTCTATATTATGCGATCTTAAGTTTTCCATCCATGACCATGGCATGATTTGTTTGCAAAAATTGATGATTTTAAGAAGGTAAGAAAAAAACGAGGTAAAAAAAACCCATACAGACCTCAGGACACGAAAAATCTGTATGGGCAAGGTTATGGGCTCACTCATGACAACCGTTTTGCGGCGTTGCCTGGCACCGAAGCGGGTTAACGCCAAGAGAAAGCACAAATAACACATTTTTATTAGGCATCTTACGTGCCAAATGAACATAACCTTTAATATCAACAATTTACACAATTTACTTTCCCACCCTCACCGCCCTTAATTGGACGTTTTGGTGCAGACGCACCATAAAAATGCACAGCAAGGAATCATTGTCTTGTGCTTTCTTCTCTTGGCAGGTTTCGCTACAATCGCCCCCTATTTTACAAACGGAAAATGAATATGCTCAGTCAACAACAGCTTGCGACCATGCTGACACTTCAGAATAAAATGAACTGTAAGGTAAATGCCTCATGGCTAACGGCAGGCTACGGGTATCTTCGTGCGGCAATGGTGGAATCCGTGGAGGCAATAGAGCATCACGGCTGGAAATGGTGGAAAGCACAGCAACGAGATTTACCTCAGTTGCAGATGGAATTAGTCGATATCTGGCACTTTGCCCTCTCCGCCAGCATCATTGATTACAAAGGGGATATTCAAGCTACCGCCAATGCGTTATCGGCTCAACTTGCCGAGTCCACAACCCAGGTACAGTTTGACAATAAAAATTACTACCCAGAAAAACAATCGCTACTGGATAATCTGGAACTGATGACAGGCTTGTGTGCCGCCAAGCGTTTTAGCGTTCCCTTATTTATGTATATTGTTCAACAGTGTGAAATGACTACCGATGAGCTATTTCGTCAATATGTGGGCAAAAACGTGCTTAACTTTTTCCGTCAAGATAATGGTTACAAAGACGGCACTTATATTAAAATTTGGCAAAATAAAGAAGACAATGAGCATCTGGTGGACGTGCTTGAGACATTGGATATCAATGCCTCAGACTACAGTGAACAGGTATATCAAGCGCTCGCTACCCGGTATGCCAACGCCCAATAGTAAACGCTAAGAAGAGCTATCGAAGCCCAATTCATCGGCAATGCGCTGGGCTTCGGTACACGATGCTGGCTCTTGAGCACTGCTCATTTGCTCACAAGGCATGGCAGATAAATCTTCTAGACACACGGTACCAGCCTCAATCATTTCTGCATACTGAGCGGCATTATCCATGATCTCATCAGGAATATACTGGCCACACATTTGTGTGGTCATGCCGTCAATAATCTCCTGCATTTGTGCGGGCACTTCCCCACCGGTTTCTTTTTTCACTTCCTCTGTTATACACATTTTTACCTTTTCGCAGAATGCCGTTGTGGCCTGCTGATAAGCGGCAACATCAGCCATGGTCGGTAGCGTAAACATCAGTGCGGTTAGCGCGAATAACTGTCGCATTTTTGCTTTCCTTGCTTTAGGGGTTCAAGTGACGACGTCCATACCCTCTGAACGTCAATGGGTATAACTAATAAGCTAGCATACTAATTGGCGGCTAGCGAGATTTCACCGACACCCATTCTACTGTATGGCTATAGTCTGCCAGAATAATCTCTTTATAACGGGACTCCAGAATATGGCGTTTTACCTTCAACGTTGGCGTCAGTAAGTCATTTTCAATGGTCCACTCTTCATCGATGACCAACATCCGGTCGAGTTTTTGATGGCTTTCTAGCAAGCTATTGGTTGCCTGCAATGTGCTGCTTAGCCGTGTTTCCATCTCATTTTTTGCTTGTTTTTTCGCTTCTTCGGTAAGTACCACAAGGGCAATAGGTTGGGGCAACCCGGTACCCACCACACACACTTGCTCTATTGCAGCATTTTCCATAATCCGCCCTTCAATGGGAGCCGGTGTAACGTATTTTCCCTTTTCCGTTTTAAAGATATCTTTAAGTCTGCCAGTGATACGGACATAACCCTCAGCGTCGATATCCCCTTTGTCACCGGTGCGTAAATAACCATCTTCATTATACGCCGCCGCAGTTTTTGCAGGATCTAAATAATACGACACCATGTTGCAGGGCGATTTAACTAAAATTTCCTGCTCGTCACTGAGGATAATGTCTACCCCCTTGTACGGCCTGCCAATCTTACCAATTTTTTCTTTATTAAAAGGCAAACAGGCCGTGCCATAGGCGCAGTTCTCGGTCATTCCCCAGCCTTCACAAATCGGTATACCAACGCGATAAAACCAGTGTATTACCGGCGGCGCTAATGGGGCAGAGCCACTGGCGAACAACCGAGCCTGTGCCAATCCTAGTCCTTCTTTTATTTTCTTTTGTACCCGGCCACGTACAAATGGAATTTTCAGTAACACCGACAATTTTTTCTGTGGCATTTTTGCCAGAATACCCTGCTGAAACTTGGTCCATAAGCGTGGTACAGAAACAAATACAGTGGGCTGACAATGCTGTACATCACGCTGAAACGTATCGAGTGATTCGACAAAAAAGATCTGCCCTCCAGAATAAAAACTGCCTACTTCCACCAGTACCCGTTCGGTAATATGTGCGAGGGGTAAATAGCTCATCATTCTGTCAGTGCGACCAAATGTAATGCTTTCAAGGGAATTGGCCGCGGCCCAGCACAAGGTACGAAAACTATGTACCACCCCTTTAGGTTCACCCGTACTGCCCGATGTATAAATAATGGTCATGATGTCATCGAAATCACGATCCGGTGAATAGGCAATGGGATCGCAATCAATAAAGTCTGACCACTGGGTTTGCGCCGGGATCCCTGGATATGGCAACGCCACAGTAGGAAGCGAGTCTGGGATTGTGGGCAGTTGCAAAGGGGGATTGTCGAGTTTACCCACAAAAAGCAGTTTGATATCGGCGTGACGTATTACATAGTTGAGTGTTTCGCCGCCAGCAGAGGCAAAAACTGGAACAGAAACGTGGCCGGCCATCATGATCCCCAGATCCAGAATAAACCACTCCGCACAGTTTTTAGCAAATATCCCAATTCGGCTACCGGCGCTAATATTTCTCTTCGCCAACGCCCCAGCAATGCGGCGGGCCATATCCGCGACCTGGGCAAACGTATAGGTTTTATATTGTCCGTCCACAGGCTGGGTAAGATAGACATCCTCAGGTCGAGTGTCTTCCCAATGGTAGAGCATGGCTAAGGGCGTATAATTAACATCTTGGTTTTCAGACACGACGGGAAATTTCATCAATGCGTCTTCCACGTTTATTAAAATTATAAAATAAGCTTAACACCAAAATCACACGTTGTGCTGTGGAATTTTGTGCTTTTACACGGACTTAAACAGCAAAGTTCACCCGTATCGATGATTTTAAATACCTAAAATTACGTATTTAATGTAGGGTAATAAATAGTTACTCTCGTGACCATAGCAAATCAATTACGAAAAAACATGCGCTCGCCGCAGTATCCTTGCGCTTTATCATTAATCCTTCTGATGTAGACAGAAAAAAGGCAGCAATATCATGAAAATTACGGTGAATGGAAAAGAGCATCAGTACGATGGCGACCCACAGATGCCACTACTTTGGTTTCTACGTGATGAATTGAACATGAAAGGCACAAAATATGGGTGTGGTATGGCACTTTGTGGGGCATGTACGGTACACATTAATGGAGAAGCCACTCGCTCTTGTGTTTTACCCATAGCGGCCACTGATGGCAAAGCCATTACCACCATAGAAGGGCTGGATGAAACAAACAGTCACCCGCTACAAATTTCATGGGCTGAAGAAAACGTTCCTCAATGTGGTTACTGTCAAAGTGGACAAATTATGCAGGCCGCATCTTTGTTAGCCAAAAACCCCGCTCCGTCAGATCTTGAGATCGACCAGAACATGTCTGGAAATATTTGTCGATGTGGTACTTATCCCCGCATTCGAAAAGCCATTAAAAAAGCGGCGGAGAGCAACTCATGAATCAAACCACCCTCTCTCGCCGAACTTTTTTAAAAGCCACTGCATCCACCAGCGGTTTGTCGTTGGCCGTTACCTTATTGCCGGGCAAACATGTTTTTGCTGCACAAAGCGAAACCCCTTGCGCAGAAATGCTATCACCCAGC
>NZ_JBAHZB010000148.1:0-1053 GCF_036697315.1 Alteromonas sp. 14N.309.X.WAT.G.H12 | reverse complement strand
CCAGCGTATTTATAAATGTTGAAACTGACGGCACGGTGAATATTATCTGTCATCGCTCTGAAATGGGCCAGCAAATACGCACCTCCATTGCACAAATTATCGCCGATGAATTAGATGCCGACTGGCAACGAATTAGCGTGACCCAAGCCACCGGCGATAAAAAATACGGTGATCAAAATACCGATGGCTCCCGCAGTATTCGACGAAATATTGACCGCTTACAAATTGCGGGGGCAACCGCGGCGCTGATGCTAAAACAAGCCGCGGCAAAAGGCTGGGGGATCAGTGTCCAGGACTGTGAGTGTAAAAACCATACGGTGGTTAACAAGAACACAGGTAAAGCCATCGATTTTGCCCCTTTGGTGCCCGTGGCGGCATCCATGCCTGTTCCTGCACCAGAAACGGTAACCCCAAAATCACGCAGTGCATGGAAATTCGTGGGCAAAGGTGTTGCTAGTTTAGATTTACCTGCCGTAGTAAAAGGCGCCACGGTTTTCGGTCAAGACGTACAGCTAGACGATATGCTTGTGGCGGTCATTGTACGTCCTCCGGTTTTATATACTTCTGTGATCTCGGTGGACGATACCAAAGCCAAGCAAGTGGCAGGGGTTAAACACGTTATTACTATGCCCGCATTGACCGAACCGGCCTTGTTTAAGCCACTAGGTGGCGTGGCGGTGCTTGCCACCAACACCTGGGCTGCCATGCAAGGCGCCAAAGCACTGTCAATTACCTGGTCTGAAAATGACAACAGCCAGTATCAGTTCGAGACAGAAAAAGCCGCTCTCATTGCCTCGGCAAAAGCTGGTGGCGAAATCATTCGTACAAAAGGCGATGCACCTTCGGTCATTGAGGCGGCAGACGAAGTCATAGAAGCCACCTATTTTTCGCCACTATTGGCTCAGGCTCCCATGGAGCCACCTGCAGCCACTGCACGGGTGATTGGCGATAAAGCAGAAATTTGGGCTTGTACCCAAAACCCCCAAGCGGCCAAAAGTAACGTGGCGGGTATGCTGAAGATCCCAGAAGAAAACGTCACGGTACATATTACCT
>NZ_JBAHZB010000147.1:0-6529 GCF_036697315.1 Alteromonas sp. 14N.309.X.WAT.G.H12 | reverse complement strand
TCCCCGGAGCATCTAAGGCCTCTAATTCAACCAGGGTACTTTCCTCGTTAAGGGTATAAAAACGTACCTTTGTCGGCACATTTAACTGCCGCATTTGCCGTGGGAGTTTACGCTTATTATCGTGAGAACGGCCGGGTTTGGCTAGTTGATCAAAAATCGCATTCTCAAGACTTTTTGTACGATTGTCTGAGTTGAGCCGGGTACCATCGTTTTCCAGTACCAAGATACTATCAAATACGTAACCATCCCGGGTGACGGTGACATGGGCGTCGTGAATAGAACAATTGCGACTATCGATAACCGACGCTACCTGGGCAAACAGCGCTTTTCTGTCTTTACCATATATAAGTATTTCCGTGCCACCTTTGGCGCTGTTGTCATTGGCTTTTACAATGAGAGAGTCCGGATCCTCGGCAAGAATGGTTTTGCTTCCCGCTAAAATTTCTTGTGTATGCCAAGCTATTTGTGACGGTTTAAAACGCACAAAATAGTCATCTTCCAATCGCGCCCACAGTTGCTGAATATCCCCATCGTCAAAACCGTGGGCATCAAGAATAATTCGGGCGGTATGCTTATGTTCTTTTACTCGCTCAGTCAGCGTGATCTGACATTGTAAGCCGTTATCCAAGGCTTTTTGGGTCATTAAGTAAAGTTCACGTAATAGTGAAGCTTTCCAGTCATTCCATAAATTGTCATTGGTGGCGCGAATATCGGCTAAGGTCAGTACATAAAGCAGATTCAGGTGATTGTGACTGCGTACGGCGGTGGCAAATTCATTGATGACATCGGGATCATAAATGTCTCGACGTTGGGCTACCACAGACATCATCAGGTGATTTTCGACTAACCAGGCCACCAGGTCGGCATCGTTTTTCTCGATGCCATGCAAGGCACAAAACAACGCCACATCTTTTGCGCCCAATTCTGAATGGTCGCCTCCTCGGCCCTTGGCAATATCGTGAAAGATCGCGGCGATATAAATTAACTCGGGCTTGTCTAAGTTCTTAACGATCCTGCCACAGCGGGGAAACTCGATATTGTCCGGTTGAAAGTACTCGTTAACATTTTTTATCACACGGTGAGTATGTTCATCCACGGTATAGGCATGGAAAAGATCAAATTGCATCAGGCCAACAATCTTGTCCCATTCCGGGAGATAGCGCTCCAATATGCGGTATTGATGCATGATATCCCAGGCAAAATCAAAGAAATTCGGGTGCTTAAACAGCGTCATTAGCCGGGTTCGACAGGCTTCACGTTCAACGTAGTAGGTATCTTCAAAACGTCGTCTGGCATTGCGAAGCTGACGGATGGTATCTGTGTCTAATCCTTCCGTTTCCGGCGTGTCAGCCACAAGGTGTAAAAAATCTAAAATGGCTTCGGGGGTAGGGAATACGTTTTGGTGCAAGGGCGAAATCATGCCATCTAACAGGCAGAAATCTTCGTTGATGGGTGTTTCATTTTTTATGCTTTGATTCAGCATATCGTACTTAAACCGTTGCAAAAGCATGCGGTTTAATTCGGTAACGCGACTGATAACACGGAAAAAATCACGCATCATTTTTTCTACGGATGCTTTGCCGTCCCGACCATAACCGAGACGTGCTGCCACATCAGGCTGATAGTCAAACAACAACCGATTTTCGCTACGCCCGGCTTCCAGATGCAGGGCAAATCGCATTCGCCATAAATGCATGCGGCAGGCCACAAGCTCGCTATGCTCTTCTTCAGCAAAATAACCGTGTCCGACTAAATTCCAGCCGTCATATTCTTTAAAGTGTTTTTTCGCTACCCAGCCAATGGATTGAATGTCTCTAAGACCACCGGGGTTTTCTTTAATATTGGGTTCAAGGTTATAAGCGGTACCGTTGAATTTCGCGTGTCGAGCTTTCTGCTCGTCGTATTTGGCTTGAAAGAAATCTTTTGAAGACAGGGCTTTTTTGCCGTTGAGTTGTTCCCATAGCTTATCAAATACACTGGGATCGCCAGTAAGCAGCCGGCTTTCTACGAGGTTCGTGGCAATGGTGATGTCATCTTTCGCCAGTTGCAGTGTTTCTTTAACTGTCCGAACTGACTGACCTACATCGAGCTTTATATCCCATAAGAGGGTAATGAACTGACTGATTTTATCCTTCGAGCTATGATCCAGCTTTTTGTGACTGACAATCAATAAATCAATATCTGAATAGGGTTGTAAGTGGCCGCGGCCATATCCACCTACCGCACATAACGCCAAGCCAGGTACGGTATCAAGATCCATCAACTTCCATATGTGTGAAAGTAATGCATCAATAAAGTGGGCTCGTCCCGTTACTAACTGGCTAACAGGCGTGGTATTAAATGCACTTTCCAACCACGCATAACTTGCTGAAATGCAGGATTTGATACCCGCAATGTCTTCAACTGAGGTGATGGTCTCAGCCTGATCAATCAGTCTTTGTAAGCTCAAAATATGCCTTTTTTACTACGGAAAGGAAATTCATAGGCACAATAACATGAAATGTATGTTGGCCGCATTATTCAAAAGCAATAGTTATGAGTATAAAAATGAATAATTAGTCGAAAAAATAGGATAGAAGGATATGAAAAGACCCTAGAACGGGTCTTTTCCAGGATGAAGGGGTTTAACTATGGCTTATGATACGGGGAAGATCTTCTTCCTCTCGCAAGGTCAATATCTCAACACCGTCTTCGGTTACTAATAAGGTATGTTCCCACTGAGCACTTAAGCTACGATCTTTGGTGACTACCGTCCATTGATCCGGCAACACCTTTGAGTAACGCTTCCCAGCATTTACCATAGGTTCAATGGTAAAACACATGCCAGGTACTAATTCTTCACCAGTACCGGGCTTGCCGTAGTGAACAATTTGCGGTTCTTCATGAAAGCCTGCGCCAATACCGTGACCACAATATTCCCGCACAATGGAATAATTATGTGATTCTGCATGGGTTTGACAAATATGGCCAATGTCACCAAGACGCATGCCCGGCTTCACTTCCTTGATGGACTTATAAAGGCATTCCTGTGTCACTCTCACAAGACGCTCGGCAAGAATGGAAGGTTTACCAACGATAAACATTTTGGATGTGTCACCGTGATAGCCATCTTTTATTACCGTCACATCGATATTGAGTATGTCGCCGTCTTTAAGCTTTTTATCCGACGGAATGCCATGACAAATACAATGATTTACCGATGTGCATACCGATTTAGGAAATGGCGGATGTCCATAATTAAGTGGTGCTGGGATCGCCTTTTGTTCATTGACAATATAATCATGACATAGCGTATTAAGCTCGTCAGTGGTCACTCCTCTTTTTACATGTGGAGTGATCATGGTTAATACATCGGCAGCCAGTTTGCCAGCTACACGCATTTTTTCAATTTCTTCAGCGGTTTTAATAATTGCGCCCACTGTACCCTCGATCGTCTAATACAAAAAAATGTATATTGCTTGGGCGGCAAGCTGAAAAAAACGTTGCGACATGCCCAGAATATACGTCAGTACTAATATGGTACTCCTTGGAAGTCGTGGTGTATAGTCACCCAACTATATCCTTTCAAAACTTGAGTGAATTCGTAAGATATGGTATAAAGCGCCCGCGTTTTGTCGCGGAAAGGTATTTTGCCTATTTCGTGCCTATAGAAACGTAAATTCATTATTTTAAATAACACACATATACCGACACTTGTCATCGGGGTGTCCTTCGGGATCGATGCAAGGGGTATATGGAGGCCTAACCCCAAGAGGAAAATTAAAATGGCAAACGTATCAATGCGTGACATGCTGAAAGCCGGCGTGCATTTCGGTCACCAAACCCGCTACTGGAACCCAAAGATGAAGCCTTTCATCTTCGGCGCTCGTAACAAAGTTCATATCATCAATTTGGAAAAAACTGTTCCTTTGTTTAACGAAGCAATGAACTACCTTTCTGGTGTTGCTTCTAAAAAAGGTAAAATCCTGTTTGTTGGTACTAAACGTGCAGCGGGCGAAGCGGTAAAAGACGCAGCGGTAAAATGTGATCAGTTTTACGTAAACAAGCGTTGGTTAGGCGGTATGCTGACGAACTGGAAAACAGTACGCCAGTCAATCAAACGTCTTAAAGATCTTGAGCAAAAAGCACAAGATGGCACGTTTGAAAAGCTGACCAAAAAAGAAACGTTAATGTTACAACGTGAAATGACCAAGCTGGAAAGCAGCTTAGGTGGTATCAAAAACATGGGCGGCTTGCCGGACGTGATTTTTGTTATCGATGCAGATCACGAGCACATTGCAGTTACAGAAGCACGTAATCTAGGTATCCCTGTAGTGGGCGTTGTCGATACTAATTCTAACCCTGACGGTGTTGATTTCATCATCCCAGGTAACGATGATGCTATCCGCGCTATCCAGTTGTATCTTGATGCAGCAGCTGATGCAGTAAACAACGGTCGCGAAAGCAACCTGGAAGTTCAGGCTGAAGACGACTTCGTAGAAGCCGCAGAGTAATCTGACCTGTTCGATGACGGTGGTGGTGTGGTTTGCATACCGCTGTCATCAATACTGACGAATATCGAAGAGGGGCGCACCGCCCCTTTTACCTTTTAAATGTTTAATGCTGAGGAATTGAAAAATGGCAGTGACTGCAGCACTTGTAAAAGAACTGCGTGAGCGTACCGGCGCAGGTATGATGGATTGTAAAAAAGCGCTGGTTGAGACCGATGGCGACATCGAACTGGCCATCGAAAACATGCGTAAGTCTGGCCAGGCTAAAGCCGCTAAAAAAGCAGGCCGTATCGCCGCTGAAGGGGTTATCTTAACGCAAGTCCAAGGTAGCCGCGCAACCATGATGGAAGTGAACTGTGAAACTGATTTCGTTGCACGAGATGAAGGTTTCCTAGGTTTTGGTAACCAAATCCTTAACGTAGCTCACGAAAATAACATCAATGATATCGATACGTTAAACGAGACTGAGATTGATGGTGTTAAAATCAGCACAGTACGTGAAAACCTGGTTGCTAAAATCGGTGAAAACATCTCTCCTCGCCGTGTTATCAATGTAGAAGGCGAAAACCTGGGCGCGTATGTCCATGGTGGTCGTATTGGCGTTGTGGCGATTCTAACCGGTGGCGACGAAGAGCTGGCAAAAGATGTTGCGATGCACGTTGCAGCAGCGAGCCCTCAATATGTTAAGCCGGACGATGTACCTGCTGACGTAGTTGAAAAAGAAAAAGAAATTCAAGTAGAACTTGCCATCCAATCTGGTAAACCTGCTGAAATCGCTGAGAAAATGGTTGCAGGCCGTATGAAGAAATTCACCGGCGAAATCAGCCTGACAGGTCAACCTTTCGTTAAAGATCCATCCATGTCTGTGGGTGAATTGCTCAAGAGTAAAGGTGCCGACGTCGTTAACTTTATCCGCTTTGAAGTGGGTGAAGGTATCGAGAAAAAATCAGAAGATTTTGCAGCAGAAGTTGCTGCACAAATGGAAGCGGCGAAGAAATAATTCTGCGTTTTGCTTTTTCATTCGGCCAATGTCGGATACACTACAGAGCACCTCTTCGGAGGTGCTTTTTTATATACATGGTATACTTTTTGCCACTTTTACAATATCGCTTGTAACGAGTCGGTTTGCTTCATTTCTTGTTAAGCATAACGAGATATGAAACAAGCCGAATTCATAAGGACAATTCAAACAATGAGTATCACACCCAAATCAGCCTATCGTCGTATTTTATTAAAACTCAGTGGTGAAGCCCTGATGGGCGCTGAAGGGTTCGGAATTGACCCGAAAGTCCTGGATCGCATGGCACAGGAAATAAAAGAACTGGTAGAGTTAGGTGTGCAGGTAGGTTTGGTAATTGGCGGCGGAAACCTTTTCCGTGGCGAAGGTTTGGCCAGAGCTGGAATGAATCGTGTGGTCGGTGACCATATGGGCATGCTGGCAACGGTGATGAATGGCCTGGCCATGCGTGATGCCTTGCATCGTGCTTACGTTAATGCGCGGTTAATGTCTGCCATTCCATTAAATGGTGTGTGTGACGCATATAATTGGGCAGAAGCCATCAGTTTGTTAAAATCAGGCCGTGTTGTTATTTTTTCTGCGGGTACGGGAAATCCTTTCTTTACCACCGATTCTGCAGCCTGTCTTCGAGGTATTGAAATTGAAGCGGATGCAGTACTTAAAGCAACGAAAGTTGACGGTGTGTACAGTGACGACCCAGTGAAAAATCCCGAAGCAACACTTTATCCTCAGCTTTCCTACCAGGAAGTGCTTGAGAAAGAACTCAAAGTGATGGACTTATCTGCATTCACCTTAGCCCGAGACCATAGTTTGCCTATTCGCGTTTTCAATATGAACAAACCTGGTTGTCTTAAGCGCGTAGTATTGGGCGAACCTGAAGGCACCCTCATTGACCATCCAGAAAATTTTAAGTAAGAAATAGGAATATATTGTGATTGATGAAATTGAATTAGATGCGCGTGAGCGTATGGAAAAGAGCATCAGTGCATTGAAAAGCCAGCTTAGTAAGATTCGTACAGGC
>NZ_JBAHZB010000146.1:4595-6618 GCF_036697315.1 Alteromonas sp. 14N.309.X.WAT.G.H12 | reverse complement strand
AGTACGCCGCCAGCGCCATAAATGGATACTTCTTCAGCGGTATCCAGTCGACATTTGACAGGCACGTCCAGGGTTTCACCTGATGCACGGTGTATTCTCAAAATAAGCTCCGCACCCGGAGACGGTTCGCCAACCACATCATAGATTTCTGTGCCATCAAGTTGCAGGGTTTTTCGGGTTGTACCCGGCTGAAACTCTAAGGGCAAAACACCCATGCCGATTAAGTTGGTGCGGTGAATACGTTCAAAACCTTCGGCGACGATGACTTCAACACCGGCTAAGCGAACCCCCTTGGCTGCCCAATCCCGTGATGAGCCTTGGCCATAGTCAGCGCCTGCCACAATAATCAGAGGTTGTTTGCGTTTCATATAGGTTTCAATGGCTTCCCACATCCGTACCACTTTACCTTCGGGTTCGATGCGGGCTAGCGAGCCTTGAACCACTTCACCATGGTCGGTAACCATTTCGTTAAAGAGTTTGGGGTTAGCCAGGGTTGCACGCTGTGCGGTGAGGTGATCGCCCCGATGGGTGGCATAGGAATTAAAATCTTCTTCCGGCACGCCCATTTTGGACAAGTATTCCCCCGCAGCACTATTTGCCATGATGGCGTTAGAGGGAGACAGGTGATCCGTGGTAATGTTGTCACCAAGGACAGCCAACGGACGCATTCCCTTCATGGTACGTTCTGCGGCCAGCGCCCCTTCCCAATAGGGAGGACGTCGGATATAGGTGCTGGTAGGACGCCACTTGTAAAGGGGATTGAGGTCTTTGCCATAATCCACTTTCAAATCGAACATGGGTTCGTAAACTTTTCTAAATTGCTCTGGCTTAACGGCTTTCTCTACGATGGCATCGATTTCTTCATCTGAAGGCCAGATATCTTTTAGCGTGACCGGGTTGCCGTCACTGTCGGTGCCCAAAACATCTTTTTCAATATCAAAACGCACGGTACCGGCAATGGCGTAGGCTACAACCAAAGGCGGAGAGGCTAAAAAGGCCTGTTTCGCGTACGGATGAATACGACCATCGAAATTCCGGTTACCGGATAAAACGGCGGTGGCATAGAGATCCCGATCAATGATTTCTTGCTGGATCTCAGGCTTTAACGCGCCACTCATACCATTACAGGTGGTACATGCAAAGGCCACGACACCAAAACCTAATTTTTCTAATTCAGACAGTAAACCGGCTTCTTCAAGGTACAGTTTTACTGTTTTTGAGCCTGGGGCTAAGGAACTTTTCACCCAAGGTTTTCTCACTAACCCTTTGGCATTGGCATTGCGGGCAATTAAGCCTGCGGCAATGACGTTGCGTGGATTACTGGTATTGGTACAGGAGGTAATGGCGGCGATAATCACCGCGCCGTCGGGCATTTTGCCTTCTTCATTTTCCACCGTGCCTGCAATCCCGCGGCTGGCTAGGTCTGTGGTGGCCAGTCGTGCATGGGGGTTAGACGGTCCGGCCATATTTCGTACAACGGTGGATAAGTCGAAGGTTAAGACCCGCTCGTATTCCGCCTTGACCATATCGTCGGCCCACAAACCGGTTTCTTTTGCGTATTGTTCTACTAACGCGACCTGTTTGTCTTCCCGACCGGTAAGTTTTAAATACCGAATGGTTTGTTCATCAATATAGAACATGGCCGCAGTGGCACCGTATTCTGGTGTCATATTGGAGATGGTGGCTCGGTCACCGACCGTTAAGCTGGAGGCGCCTTCGCCAAAGAATTCCAGATAAGCAGAAACCACCCGCTCTTTACGGAGAAATTCTGTTAATGCTAACACCACATCCGTTGCGGTGATCCCCGGTTGGGTTTTACCGGTAAGTTCCACGCCCACGATATCCGGCAAACGCATATAGGATGCGCGACCCAACATAACGCTTTCTGCTTCCAAACCGCCCACGCCTACGGCAATGACCCCAAGGGCATCCACATGAGGTGTATGACTGTCGGTGCCCACCAGGGTATCGGGGAAGGCCACGCCGTCACGTGCATGCACCACCGGCGACATTTTTTCCAGAT
>NZ_JBAHZB010000146.1:0-4585 GCF_036697315.1 Alteromonas sp. 14N.309.X.WAT.G.H12 | reverse complement strand
AATCTGGTGCATAATGCCGTTACCCGGCCCGATAACATCCACGTTCTTAAACGCCGTTTTGGTCCAGTTAATAAAGTGGAAACGGTCGTCGTTACGGCGATCTTCGATGGTCCGGTTTTTTTCAAAGGCATCGTCTTCAAACCCGGCATATTCTACGGCAAGGGAGTGATCCACAATCAACTGAGTAGGGACCACAGGATTCACTTTTGATGGATCGCCACCTTGTTTTGCGATGGCATCTCGCAGACCGGCTAAATCTACCAGTGCAGTTTGACCGAGGATGTCATGACATACCACCCGTGATGGGAACCAGGGAAAATCCAGATCACGCTTGCGGTATACCAGCTGCTCTAGGGAAGCGGTGAGTTTATCAGGCGGACATTTTCGCACCAGGTTTTCCGCTAAAACCTTGGATGTATAAGGGAGTGTATCGTAAGCTCCCGGTTTAATAGCGTTAATTGCTTGGCGGGTATCGTAGAAATCCAGCCCGCTGCCAGTAAGGGGTTTTCGGTAATCAGTATTCATGCTCGGTCTTCTCCTGCACAGGCACAGGCAGTGTGGGCTGCCTGTGTGGGGGTAAACTTAATCGCGTTCTTCCATGGGGGGAACAGGGCGTAATGCTTCTCCTGTGTATTCCGCTGAAGGGCGAATGATGCGGTTGTCAGCTCGTTGCTCCATAACATGCGCGGCCCAGCCCGTTAAGCGGGACATGACAAAAATAGGCGTAAATAACTTGGTGGGGATCCCCATAAAGTTATAGGCTGAGGCATGGAAGAAGTCGGCATTACAGAAGAGTTTCTTTTCTCTCCACATCACTTCTTCACAGCGCACCGACACCGGATATAACACGTCATCACCCACGTCAGCGGCAAGTTTTTCTGACCAACTTTTGATGATTTCATTGCGGGGATCCGATTCACGGTAAATGGCATGACCAAAGCCCATGATTTTTTCTTTTCGGGCCAGCTTACCCATCATTTCTTCTTCAGCATGCTCCGCTGAGGTAAAGCCTTCTATCATCTCCATGGCCGCTTCATTTGCGCCACCGTGAAGGGGACCGCGTAAGGAACCAATGGCACCGGTAATACACGAATGCATGTCTGATAAGGTAGACGCACAGACACGGGCGGTGAAGGTGGAGGCGTTAAATTCGTGCTCAGCGTATAAAATAAGTGAAACGTGCATGACTTTTTCATGCAACTCTCGTGGTTTTTCACCGTGCAGCATATGTAAGAAGTGAGCGCCAATAGAGTCATCGTTGGTTTCGGTATCAATGCGTTTACCGTCATGACTAAAGCGATACCAGTAGCAAATGATACTGGGGAAACATGCCAGCATTCTGTCAGTTACTTCACTTTGCTGACTAAAATCGGCTTCCATTTCTAAGTTACCTAACATGGAGCAGCCGGTCCGCAACACATCCATGGGATGGGCATCTTTTGGAATTCGTTCAAGGACTTCTTTTAATGCTTGGGGTAAGCCACGTAGGGATTTTAATTTTTCTTTATAGCTGAATAATTCCGTTTTATTCGGCAGTTTTCCCTTTAAAATGAGATACGCCACTTCTTCAAATTCGCACGTGTTTGCCAAGTCTTTGACATCATAACCACGGTATGTGAGGCCTGAGCCTGAATGTCCTACAGTGGAAAGGGCTGTCTTTCCTGCTACCTGTCCGCGTAGTCCGGCGCCTGTTAATTCTTTAGCCATTTTGCTGTCTCCTGCTAATCGTTTTTGTAAGGTACAAAGAGGGGGTTAATCTTTTGTTTTTGCAAATAGCGCGTCTAGTTTTTGTTCGTAATCGTGATATCCGAGATAATCGTACAACTCCATACGGGTTTGCATGGTATCGACAACGGCTTTTTGGTCGCCATTTTCCAGGATGGACTGATACACATTTTCCGCCGCTTTATTCATCGCTCTAAATGCGCTTAAGGGATACAGCACCATGCCTGCACCCCACTCACCCAGTTCTTTTTTATTCCACAGTTCCGTTTGACCAAATTCAGTGATGTTCGCCAGAATGGGCACATCTAAGGCTTCAGCGAAGGCACGATAATGTTCTTCTGTCTTAATGGCTTCGGCGAAAATACCGTCTGCGCCGGCAGCGACATAAGCTTTGGCGCGTTCAATGGCTTTTTCTAATCCTTCCTGAGCAAATGAATCGGTGCGGGCCATAATGAAAAAGTCAGGATCGGTGCGGGCATCCACAGCGGCTTTTATGCGATCAACCATTTCATCACAAGGCACAATTTCTTTGTTAGGACGGTGTCCGCAGCGTTTTTGTGCCACCTGATCTTCCAGATGCACCGCCGCCGCACCGGCTTTTTCCATATCTTTGATGGTTTTAGCAATGTTAAACGCACCGCCCCAGCCGGTATCGATATCAACCAGTAAGGGCAGATCGCAGGCTGAGGTAATACGCTGGACATCAACGATGACGTCATTTAAAGACGTGATCCCCAGATCGGGTAGACCATAGGAGGCATTGGCGACGCCACCCCCGGATAAATAAATTGCTTGATGACCAATTTGCTTTGCCATCATGGCAGTATAGGCATTGATGGTACCAACGATTTGCAATGGCTGATTGTTGGCTAATGCCTGACGGAATTTGTTACCTGCACTTTGCATGAGGGAGCTCCTTTTAGCGCTTGGAAGTTTGAATAAGTTTGCGTTCGATATTATTTTTGGAATACAAAATATGTCGACGCATTAAAATTTCGGCCAGTTCGCCATCTCGGTTCGCGATGGCTTGAACCACATGACGGTGTTCATCAAATGCGGTGGTTACGCGAGGGCCTGCCATACCAAGTTGAACGCGATACATGCGCACAAGATGATAGAGACCATCAATTAGAACTGAGATTAAATGATTGTTTTTACTGCCTAAAACGATGCGATAATGAAAATCCACATCACCGGCTTCCTGATAGTAGGATTCACCGGATTTTACTTCATCGAAGTGATCGCTTAATAAACCTTGCAAGGCATCAATTTCTGATTGGGTCATATTTTCAGCTGCCAGACGGGCCGCCATTCCCTCGAGTGCTTCACGAACTTGATAGAGCTGAACGAGCCCCGTGGCTGATAAGGTGACAACCCGTGCGCCCACATTGGCTTTCCGTTCAACTAAATGGCTGGCGGTTAATCGGTTTATGGCTTCTCTCACCACGGCCCGACTAACATCATATTTTGTCGACAATTCAGTTTCGCTGAGCTTAGAGCCAGCACTAATAACCCCTTCTACGATATCGTTACGCAGTTGAAAAAACGTTCTATCTGCATGTGTGACAGGGCTTTCAGCGGCCATTTGCATGGTATTTGTTAAACCTAAGTAACTTTTGAACTGTCGACAATGTAGGCCTTTCAGAGCTTACTGTCAACGAATTTGATGGATATTGTCGACAATTTTGATCTGGATCCGGTAAAGACTCTGGAAAATAAGGTCAAAGAGGGCGGTGAGACATTGGTCGTATCTTTGATACAACCAATGTCTATGCAGCAGGATAAAACCGATATGGATAGCGCGTGAACTAGATTTGTTTTAGTCGGCGCTTATTTAAAATGGCATCGCCGGCATTTGCCGGTAAGCGCAGGCTGTCAATAAGAGAAATAAGACTGATGCCTGCAACAATATAGAAGGTTAATGAGAAATCCGCCATGCTAGGATCCCCGGTTTGGGAGCCGGTTATAATGGTGGCTAAGGCGAGGGACAAGGCGCCTACGGTGATCCCTAGTCCACGGGTCATTTGCATTACCACCGAACTCAATGTGTTTGCATCGCGCATTTCTTGCTGTGGAATATCAGCAAAGCTGATGGTATTTAACACGGTTAAGTGCATGGAACGGTTCATGCCACTGATAAAGAGTATCAAGGCCATATACCAGCCCGGTGTTGTACTTGAAAACTGGCCGATAAGGAGGAATCCCAGCGAAATCATTAAGGTATTTACAATCAATACCATTTTAAATCCGGCGGCGTTCATGATCCAGGTGGTGGCAGGTTTTATGGCTAAGTTGCCCACAAATAGCCAAAGCAGTAGCAATCCGGCTTCTACCGGCGAGAAACCTAAGGCCAACTGCAACATTAAAGGTATCAGAAACGGCGCGCTCGCCAAGGTGATACGAATGGCCGAACCGCCCAGAATGGTCATGCGAAAGGTGGGAAATTGCATGGCTTTAAGTGTAAAAAGTGGCGCAGGGGCGCGGGCCATGTGCATAAACATGAGCAATAAAAGTAGCGAACCCATCGCCGTGAGCATACTCGGTAACCACAGTGACTCAGGACGACTACTGAAGGATTCCAAGCCGGCCATCAGCAAACCAAAACCTATTCCGCTGAGTAAAAAACCTTTGATGTCGAAGCGTTGGGGGGTGCCTTCCTGGTTATCTAACAAGTAGGCTGCAAACCCAAGAGCGATACAACCGAGAGGCACATTCATTAAAAAGATCCAGTTCCAGCTAAATGTCTGGGCTATCCAGCCGCCTAATACCGGCCCGATTAAGGGCGCGGCTAAGGCCGGCCAGGTTAACATGGCCATGCCACGAACAATCTCTTCTTTGGGCAGTCCCCGGAGCACAACTA
>NZ_JBAHZB010000145.1:3381-6795 GCF_036697315.1 Alteromonas sp. 14N.309.X.WAT.G.H12 | reverse complement strand
TCCCATAATAGAATACGCGCCCCACCCCACACCGGCCAAAATCATCACGGACGCTGCCAATAAGGGGGGAGATGACAAACCGGGAAACAGTAAAATAATTAAACCACTAATGGCAACCACAAATCCGGCGCATTGTAATGGGGTAAAGATTTCGCCTTTGTAATACCCCCACAACAACATGGTTAACTGAACCGCGCCAAATAATAACAGTGCGCCTGTACCCGTACTCATGCTTACGTAGGCAAAGGAAAAGCCTGCAGCGTAAATGAAAAGCGCAATTGCGCCCGACCAAGAGCCCCCATTTAATGCGTTTCGCTTCTTTACAATCAACAAAAGACTGAGCGTAAAAGCACCACTGGCTAAACGAATAAAGGTAAAAGATGTGGGATCAATAAGACCATCAGCCAAAGCCATTCGGCACAACAATGAATTAGCCGCAAACGCAATCATTGCAACTACGATATAAAATGCCGTCGATATGGCCATGCCAACTCCTAAGAAATATTTACAGTACATGACCTTACGAAGCATCTATTAATTTCAAAATACTAACGAAAAGGCAAAAAAAAAGCACCCTAAGGTGCTTTTTTGTTTCTTAGAGCTTCAGACCCAATCGATCTGCCACTTCAATGTAGGTTTCAACTACCGAACCCAATCCTTGACGGAAACGGTCTTTGTCCATTTTCTTGCGGGTTTCTTTATCCCATAAACGACAGCCATCCGGGGTAAACTCATCACCTAAAACAATATTGCCTTGGGTATCCAAACCAAACTCGAGTTTATAATCCACCAAGAGCATGCCTGCCTCATCGAACATCGCTTTAAGCACAGTATTTACCGCAAAGGTAAGACGCTTCATTTCGGCAATTTGTGCTTCGCTTGCCCAACCAAAACAAACGATATGATGATCATTGACCATGGGATCGTGCAAGGCATCGTTTTTCAAAAAGAATTCAAACAAAGGCGGATCGAGGGTTAAGCCTTCTTCAACGCCCAAACGACGTACCAATGAACCTGCTGCAATGTTGCGTACAACACATTCTACAGGGATCATATCTAGCTTCTTCACCAACGAATCATTATCGGATAATAAAGATTCTAACTGTGTGGCAATACCTGCCTCTTCCAGTTTGGTCATGATGAAATGATTAAACTTGTTGTTTACCTCGCCCTTGCGATCCAACTGTTCAATTTTTTCGCCATCAAAAGCTGACGTGTCATTTCTAAATTCAAGAATCAATTTGTCAGCATCATCAGTCAGATAAACTGTTTTAGCCTTTCCACGATAAAGTTCTTCGCGCTTTTCCATCATTACTCTCAAGAAAAATTAGATATCCAGGTTATCTTCAGACATGACCTTAGCAAACTGGTCATACATATCAGCTACCTGATTGGGTTCAAAGGGTTCACTTTCATCATTCATAAATGTGATCGTTGTTCGATTAGTCCCCGCTGCTGCTACCTTCAATCGGTAATCACCTTCATCTAGCAATTCGTCATCGCTGCTAAACAAATTGCTCCACCAACCGTCGTCACCACCATTGTAGTTAACAAACAGCAGCCCAGTGGACTTATCAAGATCTTTAACATCGAAGCCGAGCTTACGCAATACCAGTAATAATCTTGGCCATGCAATGTCATATTGCGCATCAACCACGTAAGCGGGCTCGCCCTGATCATCAAAACCTAACTCGACCTTCAGGCCTCGTCTAATTTGTGCAATACGTTTGGTCTGATGCAGTTTTAATTGATAGTCATAGTAGGCGATAACTTCATTGAGCATCCCGACTTCTTCCCGACGCTTGGTCATATCATCAACGTCAGCTTCTTGCGCCTCGCCGTTAACCACCCTTTCATAATCCTGTAATTCGGTATGCAAGGCCGCAGTACGACCATGGGGTTTAACATCCAAGGTAAATATAAACCTTTTTAAAACCTCTACCTGATCTTCCTCTGACCATTTGTACCAAGAGTTATACCAGGTGGGTTCTTCGCTTTTCTTTTCTTTAACCCATTTCGTCTCTAGCCGACCGTTTTGTTCATCAAAGCGCTCAACGCCGATACCATTTTCATCTAAAAAATTACGGATATTTTTCCAAATCGTCGTTGAAAGTGGCTGACTGTCATCAACCTGATCAAACCAGATTGTGGCATCTTTGGCCCCTTCTTCAATATGCGAGCCGGAAACCAAGGGTAATACCAAGGCCGGTGATTGAATGGAGAGAGCCCGGCCTACGGGTTCAGATTCCACCTCTTTAACCGTCGGTGGTAATGTGAACTCTTGGGAAAACGCAGGTTGGTCAAGATCAGAGGGCACCTTTAGCGCTTCATGCTGACTTGCACCTAGGTAATCATAATCACCGGATGCTGTTTTATAATCCTGTTGGCTAGAACAACCTGCCAGTGTCAAAATCGTTAGACCACTGAACAAAGCCAGTATGTTTTTCATAGGGTTCCTTATTAACCAGAAATCAGTGCGTGTTTTTCTAATAGTTCTTCGAGTTGTTTTTGACTCGCAAGTTCCGGCAAAACCATGGGTAATCGTAATTCGGCACTTTCCATCAGACCCATTTTGTATAACGCCCATTTTGGCATAACCGGGTTTGGCTCGATAAACATACCATCGTGAAGTGACGCAATGGAGGCATTGATTTGCCGACACTCATCAAATTTACCCTCAAATGCCGCTTCGCACATACGGGAAATGGCATTAGGCACCACATTTGCGGTTACAGAGATAACGCCGTGTCCGCCTGCACAGAGAAATTCTGCACTGCTACCATCGTCGCCACTAAGTAACACAAAATCGGAAGGTACCAATGCTTGGGTGTCTTTTAAACGTTGTATATCACCAGTGGCATCTTTTAAGCCTACGATATTGCTGTGAGAGGCCAGTTGTGCAACGGTTTCAGGCAACATGTCCGCCACCGTGCGCCCCGGCACATTATACAGCAAGACAGGTAAATCTGTCGCATCGGCGATGGCATTAAAATGTGCCACCATTCCCCGTTGTTGCGGCTTATTGTAATAAGGCACAACACTTAGAAAACCATCGATGCCTAATCCGGCCATTTGCTCGCTGAGGAAAATCGCTTCGTCCGTGGCATTTGCGCCGCTACCGGCAATCACAGGGATCTTGCCATTGGCAAAAGCCACGGTCTGTTTCACAACTTTAATATGTTCTTCAAAAGGCAGTGTTGCAGATTCACCGGTAGTTCCAACAGAGACAATACCGTGTGTCCCCTGCTCGATATGAAACGCAACCAATTTCTCTAATGCAGAGTAATCAATCTCACCAGACGCTTTCATCGGTGTAACAAGTGCGACGTAACTGCCTTTAAACATAATTTCTCCTGTTTTTGTGAGCGCACATGTTAATGAGGTAAACCGGCAAAAACAAGCGCCGAGCCATGG
>NZ_JBAHZB010000145.1:0-3371 GCF_036697315.1 Alteromonas sp. 14N.309.X.WAT.G.H12 | reverse complement strand
TATTTGCATTGTCCGAGACTTACCAGTGGCAAAAAAAAAAAGCTTCGTGCTACCATTCGTCTGTGTTTTCCAAAATCAGATAACCATGAGACATCAATTGATCGTCAATATTTTAGGTACTGATCAAGACGGTATCCTAAGTGAAATTGCCAGTGCTGTGTCTGAAGTTCAGTGCAACATTCTTGATAGTCGACAAGCCATTTATGGTCGTGACTTTTCGCTGACTATGATCATCGAAGGAAGTCATCAATCTGTTACCCGTGCGGAATTAACCCTTCCGAGCAAGTGTCAGCAGTTAGGCTTATTAGCGATGATAAAACGTACTAGTCATCACGAAAAGCAAAATTTAAATCGACTATACGATGTGGAATTTGAAGGCACAGACAACCCTGGCCTTTTGCAGTCGGTGACCGCTTTTTTTGCCAAGCGTAAGATTTCAATCAGCGCATTTAGGCAACGCACATACGCTGACAAACAATACGACTTGCCAATGGTCAGTAGTAAATTTGTTGTATCCGTGCCCGATGAGGTGGATTTCGATGAAATGCAGGCCTCACTCCAACAGTTATTTACTTCTCTGAACCTTACCGGAAAGGTAAGCGATAAACATAAAGGAGATCTATGAATACCTTAGCCGCAGGTGCCCCTGCACCCGCCTTTTCACTACCCGATGAAAACAACCAAACCCTAACCTTAGCTGACTTTAAGGGTAAAAAAGTATTACTGTATTTTTATCCGAAGGCCATGACCCCAGGATGCACAGTACAGGCCCAACAATTACGCGATCATCGTGATGAATTCGCCAAACATAATGTCACCGTTGTTGGCGTAAGCCCCGATCCAGTCAAACGCCTCCCTAAGTTTATTGAAAAAGAAAACCTAAATTTCACGCTGCTATCAGATGAAGATCATAGCGTTGCCGAAGCCTTTGGCGTTTGGGGATTAAAGAAGTTTATGGGGCGCGAATACGATGGTATTCACCGTATTAGTTTTCTTATCGATGAAAATGGAGTGATAGAAAAGGTCTTTGATAAATTTAAAACCAAAGACCATCACCAAGTCGTTTTAGATTACCTGCAATAACCTTCTTGCGCCTTCCTAAAATTGATTGACAGTTTTTTAGTGCTGGCCTAAAAAAGCCCGCTTATATTAAGCGGGCTTGTTAATGATTATTCCACCATTTGCCGATGTTCCTCGCCTGGGCTACCGGACCATGCTGTGATCACCGCTTTAACTAAAGTGGCTAACGGTATGGCGAAAAATACGCCCCAAAAACCCCACAAACCGCCAAAAAATAATACGGCGATAATAATATATAAAGGATGCAAGCTTACCGCTTCGGAAAACAATAAAGGCACCAGCAAATTACCATCGAGGGCTTGAATGATTCCATAGGCCACCATTAAAGACCAAAACTCGGGAGAAACCCCCCATTGAAACAATGCAACCACCGCCACCGGGATAGTCACCACGGCCGCACCAATGTACGGAATTAACACCGACAAGCCCACCAATACACCCAACAAGATAGCGTAACGCAAATCCATCAATACAAAGGTGATACAAGACACCGACCCCACGATAACGATTTCAATGACCTTACCGCGGATATAATTGGCGATTTGTGCGTTCATCTCATGCCCAACTTGGGTGATAAGGCGTCGCTCTTGGGGCAATAAAAAAGAGATATTATCCAAGAAAAAATGCTTATCTTTTAACATGAAAAATACCATTAACGGCACCAGTATCATGTAAACCAATATGGCAGCCAAATTACCAATTGAACTAAATGAAGCAGAAATAAGATGTTGCCCGAGTTCCACAAGATGATCGTTTAACCCTTCCATCATTTGCTGGATTTGATATACCTGCACGTAATCGGGGTATTTGTCTGGAAGGCGTAGTATCCAGTCCTGGGCATTTTGCCAAATCAACGGCGTTTCCTGAATAAGGTTAACGCTCTGCCTGCTCACTGTGGGCAATAACCCCACCACCAACAAAATGGTAATGGCAACAAATAGCAACATGACAATACTGCACGCAAACGTTCTGCCCACACCTATATTCACCAGGCGATTTACCGGCCAGTCCAGCAGGTAGGCGATCACCGCCGCCACCATAACCGGCATGATAAGACCGCCCCAGAAAACCAGCACGGCGGCGGTTAACAGGATAAGAATAAGCAGCATCGCTGCGTCAGGGTCAGAAAATTTTCGGCGGTACCAGCTTCCGAATACATTGAATAAACTCATATTTTCTGCTCTGTGTGCTTAAGAAAAATACGCATAATAGGGGAAATCAACTCATATAACCAATTGTATTATCACTTATTACAAAATACCAACAGGCAGATTTTCACATCACATTGTGACATTCGTTGTATTATGCCTAAAGCGTAGTATGATCCTATTAAAATGTACGGCACAATGATTAATTGCCACGACATAAAAATGAAACTTAGCGAAAAATTACGACTCTAAGTGTCAACGCAATGGTTGTACTCAAACATGTAAGGCTTCATGAGATATATAGCGCGTATCAGTATAAAACTAAGTTTCTTTCTGCTGTCGATGAGCTTCTCTGCTATCGCCCAGAACAGTAACTTTACCGATGATAAGAACGCCCTGCCGGAAATCGGTGTGGTGGCTTCTGACACGTTATCGTTAGATAAAGAAATGCTTATTGGTGATGCGGTTATGCGTCAGATGCGCGGTCAGGCCCCTCTCATTAAAGATCCCGTGCTCGATGAATATCTACAAGATTTAGGTAATCGCCTTGTGGTACAAGCCGATAACGCTAAATTTCCCTTTGAATTTTTCTGGGTAAATAACAACGCCATCAATGCCTTTGCGTTTTTTGGCGGTCATATTGGCGTTCATAGCGGGTTA
The DNA here is from genome assembly GCF_036697315.1 of Alteromonas sp. 14N.309.X.WAT.G.H12. NCBI lineage: Bacteria > Pseudomonadati > Pseudomonadota > Gammaproteobacteria > Alteromonadales > Alteromonadaceae > Alteromonas > Alteromonas sp. 14N.309.X.WAT.G.H12. The sequence continues at coordinate 483 of NZ_JBAHZB010000145.1, read as the reverse complement.
ATCCATAGCGCTAAAACAGAAAGTGAACTGGCAGCGGTACTTGCCCACGAAAATTCCCATGTCACCCAACGCCACCTTGCTCGCTCTATGCAGGCTCAGCAGCGTGCAGCCCCCATTGCCCTTGCTAGTATGCTAGGCGGTATTTTGTTGGCCATGGCCGATCCTCAAGCGGGTATCGCCACTATTTCTGCCGGTCAGGCCACTTCCTCACAAATGCAAATAAACTATACCCGTTCTAATGAGCAGGAAGCCGACCGTATAGGTATTTCCATGTTAGCCCGTGCTGGCTTTGACCCGAAAGGCGCAGCGAGTTTCTTTTCCACACTGGCAGCACAATATCGCATGGTCTCTAAGCCACCGGAAATATTACAGTCACACCCGTTAACGGAAAATCGTATTGCCGAAGCTCGTGCCCGGATCAAAGACTTCCCTGATGTTAACCTGCCACCCAGTTTATCTTTTCAACTTGCAAAAGCTAGGATC
>NZ_JBAHZB010000144.1:0-6833 GCF_036697315.1 Alteromonas sp. 14N.309.X.WAT.G.H12 | reverse complement strand
CCTACGCCGCGGCGAAAAAGTTGGGCTATCACCAAAACGGAACAACAAAAGTAAAACTAGAAGTTATTTATTTTGATGAAAATAATCAAGTTACCGTAGGGAAAGGGCCCACGGTTTCCTACGAACAATATGCAGGCTTAACCCCCCAACCGGACGATACAGGCCAAGCAGCAAGTGACGATGCTTCAGAAGACATCTATATTCAGGTTGCCGCTGTCAGTGATGAAGCTCGGGCACATTCCGTATCAACCATTCTCTCTAACCTCTATAACGTGCCGGCCATAACGCCACTGGTAGATAATATTTACAAATTACGCCTAGGCCCGTTAAAAGATAAATTTAAAGTGAAGTTATTATTAGAAGATTTAAAGAAAAACGGTTACCCGGGTGCTTATCAAATTCATGAAAATTTATAATAAACAGCAAAAACGGGCATTCATCGGGTCACATAGCAGTACTAACGAGGAAATGTCTAATCATACTGACATTTGCGCTAAACTTTTGTGATAAAACCTAGTCCAACACGAGGGCTTACGTTAAAATTCCTTTTAGTTTGTTTTAAATAATACGGTACCAATACTCCCATGTATAAAAATATAAAGTGCGCTAATCCGTCCGTCTTGTTATCCCTTATTTTGACGTTATTTATTACCTGCCTGACTCCCGCACAGGCAAACATCGTTATTCCGCCTCCACCTAGCGTCGCCGCAGAAGGTTTTGTTCTGATGGATAACGAAACCGGTAAGATCATTGCCGAGAAAAATGCTGACATGCAATTGCCTCCTGCCAGCCTGACAAAAATGATGACAACCTACGTCATCGGTAAAGAACTGGAAGCGGGCAATATCAGCATGGATGATATGGTCACCGTCTCGGAAAATGCGTGGGCAAAAAATTTCCCAGATTCCTCAAAAATGTTTATCGAAGTGGGCACCCAAGTTAAGGTTGAAGACCTGATCAAGGGCATTATCATTCAATCTGGTAACGATGCCTGTGTTGCCATGGCAGAACATATTGCTGGCTCTGAAAGCGCCTTTGCCAGCATGATGAACGCCCACGCCCAAGCGTTGGGAATGACATCCTCTCATTTTGTAAATAGCCACGGTTTACACGATCCAGATCACTATGTGACGCCCAGAGACATGGCCAAACTGGCTCAGGCGCTGGTAGCAGAAACCCCAGATATCTATGCCATTTATGGCGAAAAAGAGTTTACCTATAACGGGATCAAACAATACAACCGCAATAGCTTGCTTTGGGATCAAAGCCTGAATGTAGATGGCATTAAAACCGGACATACTTCTGATGCAGGATACAGCCTGATTACCTCCGCTAAACAAGGCGATATGCGTCTAATTTCCGTGGTCATGGGTACCGACAGTGAACGCGCCCGTAAAGAAGAGAATAAGAAACTGCTACGTTACGGTTTCCGATTCTACGAAACCGTCACTCCTTACAAAGCCGGTGACAGTTTTGTTTCCCATCGTATTTATATGGGTGACAGAGAGACGGTAGATCTTGGAATTAATCAATCTACCCCCATAACTATTCCACGTGGGCAAGCCGGTAAACTTGAAGCTAATTTTGAATTAGACAAAAAGCTTGAAGCACCTCTTGCCAAAGGCCAGGTTGTTGGAACCCTCTATCTCCAGCTAGAAGGCGAGGATGTGGCCCAATACCCACTTGTCGCTCTTCAGGAAGTCAACGAAGGTGGTTTTTTCGATCGCATCGTCGATTACCTCATGCTGCAATTAGGCTGGGATGAATAACCCAACAAGATTTCACTAGTTCCCAAACGGCCAGATTGATATAATCTGGCCGTTTTGTATAGATACACGTAAGGATATCTCTATGGATACCCGGTTTGATGAGTTACTGGATTTTCCCTGTTTTCAAACATTCAAAGTCATGGGTATCGCCCATGACGATTTACCAACCCATGTGGTAGGTTGCTTACAAGAACATGCACCGGGAGATTATTCGCCCACCGTTAAACCCAGCACAAAGGGGAATTACCACTCTGTGTCGGTGAGTGTGCGTGTCACCAGTAAAACCCATATGGAAACCATATATAAAGAACTCGCTAAACTGGAATTGGTTCGGGTAGTACTGTAGTGGACGTGTTAGATAACACGGTGGTGATACGCCAATTGCATCGCCAAACCTATTATCCGGTGTGGCAAAAAATGCAGTCCTTTACCGACAATCGTACATCAGACACCATGGATGAGATATGGTTGGTAGAGCACGATCCTGTGTTTACGCAGGGACAAGCGGGTAAAGCTGAGCATATTCTGATGGCCGGCGACATTCCCGTTGTTAATGTTGATCGGGGTGGGCAAGTTACCTACCACGGTCCAGGGCAGCAAGTTATTTACTTAATGCTGGACATTCGACGCCGAAAACTTGGCGTACGTAACTTGGTCAGTGCAATGGAAGATGCCGTCGTCGCTTTATTGGCACAGTACCAAATTGAAGCGTATCCTAAAAAGGATGCCCCCGGCGTTTACGTCAATGAACAAAAAATTTGTTCATTGGGATTGCGAATTCGTCGCGGCTGTTCATTTCATGGTTTAGCATTAAATGTTAATATGGACCTCACGCCTTTTTCCCGAATTAACCCCTGTGGTTATGCCGGATTGGAAATGACAGATACATCACGTCTGCAGGGCCCTGACTCCCTGATTGAAACAGGTCCTGCTCTCACGCACCAACTGCTAAAACATCTTGGCATTGAGCAATCTATTTATAAAGAAGGTTTTGATGAGTAACGCACGTCCTAAAGCCGGAATTAAACTCCGGGATGATGAAAAAGTAAAACATATTCCTGTCACGATCCTGCCGACAGAGAAAGCTGACATGTTGCGCAAGCCATCGTGGATAAAAATTAAGTTACCACGAACGACGGATCGTATTGATTCTATCAAGCAGACCTTACGCAAGAATAAATTGCATTCGGTGTGTGAAGAAGCATCCTGCCCTAACCTTGCCGAATGTTTTAATCATGGCACCGCTACCTTTATGATCTTAGGTGATATTTGTACGCGCCGCTGTCCATTTTGTGATGTTGCCCACGGAAAACCTCTGCCGCCCAGCGCTGAAGAGCCTGAAAAATTGGCGCGTACCATCGCTGAAATGAAGCTTAACTATGTGGTGATCACATCAGTGGATCGCGACGATTTACGTGACGGCGGTGCGCAGCATTTTGTGGATTGCATTAATGCCATCAGAGAGCACAGCCCAAATACCACCATCGAAGTACTGGTACCGGACTTTCGTGGACGCATGGATCGTGCATTAGAGATCTTCAAGCAAGGGGTTCCTGATGTGTTTAACCATAATCTGGAAACCATTCCCCGCTTATACCGGGAATGTCGTCCTGGCGCCAATTACCAATGGTCACTGGATTTACTCAAGAAATTTAAAGCGGAACACCCACAAGTAAAAACAAAATCCGGCTTAATGATGGGGATGGGTGAAGAAAACGAAGAAATCCAAGGCGTGCTTCGGGATTTACGTGCCCATGGGGTAGATATGTTGACGCTGGGCCAGTATTTGCAGCCCTCACGCCACCATTATCCGGTGAAGCGCTACGTACATCCTGATGAATTCGATGCACTTGGCGAATATGCCAAAGAAATTGGTTTTGTCCACGCCGCCTGTGGCCCCATGGTGAGATCCAGTTATCATGCCGACCAGCAAGCAGCCGGTAAAGAAGTTAAGTAAGCCAGTTCGCACACCTTAGATATTGAGTTGGTTGGTCAGTAGTGTTCTGCTGACAAACCGACTCCCTTCCCCTTCCTTTTGCTCAACACAAACAAAAATTAACATCTCTGCGTTGGCGAGTTAATGACTTGAGACCCAAGGCTGTTACAATACGCCGGAAAAAAGGAGTCCCCATGAAAAAGCACATTTATATCGCCTATACAGGCGGTACCATCGGTATGAAGCCTTCTGTCCAAGGCTATGTTCCCGCACCGGGTTTCTTAGGCGATACATTGAAAAAAATGCCTGAATTTCATCGACCGGAAATGCCGAACTACACCCTTCATGAATATGACGACCTTATCGACTCTTCCGACATGGCACCTTCACACTGGCAACTCATAGCCGATGATATCGCGCAAAACTACGACAAGTATGATGGCTTTATCATTCTTCATGGCACAGACACCATGGCATACACAGCGTCAGCATTAAGCTTTATGCTTGAGAATTTGTCAAAACCTGTCATCGTAACAGGTTCTCAAATTCCCCTGGCAGAGTTGCGTTCAGACGGTCAGGTAAATTTATTAAACGCCTTGTACGTTGCCGCCAATTACCCCATTGCGGAAGTCAGTTTGTTTTTCAACAATCGCTTACTCAGGGGCAATCGCAGCCGTAAAACCGATGCCGATGGTTTTAATGCCTTTGACTCGCCGAATTTCCCTCCTCTATTAGAGGCGGGGATTAATATCCGTTTACGTTCTGGTGAACTGGCAGTGCCTTCGTCCCGTCCCCTGAAGGTGGCCACGGTGACAGCCCAGCCCATTGGGCTTGTCAGTCTGTATCCGGGGATTTCAGCAGAAGTCATCAAAAACACCCTGCAACAACCGGTCAATGCCTTAATTTTACTCAGTTATGGGGTGGGCAATGCCCCCCAACACTCGGCCTTACTCGAACAATTAAAATATGCCAAAGAACGAAATATCGTGATCTTAAACTGTACTCAATGTCTAAGGGGCAGAGTGAATATGGGTGGCTATGCCACTGGCAATAATTTAAAAGAAGCCGGTGTTTTATCCGGCAGTGATATGACCCCAGAAGCCGCGCTGGCAAAATTACACTACCTATTGAGTCAGTCACTCAGTATTGACGAACTAAAGAAACAATTGATAACGAATATACGCGGTGAACTCAGCATCTAGGAAGCCGGATCATTATGACCATACGAACAGGCGAATTACGTAAAATGCAAGTGAGTGTCGATGACGCTCACCTCGTCCAATATCATCTACCGTTAGGTGATGAATTAATACACATGAACGAACTCATTGGTCAATCTATTACCTTGACCTCAAGCGGTGAGATTCGGTGTATAAACTGCGCCAAAAAAACCAAAAAAAGCTTCAATCAGGGATATTGCTATCGCTGCTTGATCACCCTCGCCCAATGCGATAGCTGCATTATTAAACCAGAGAAGTGTCATTATCACGAAGGAACGTGTCGAGAGCCTGAATGGGGCGAAAAATATTGCCTGAGTGAACACTTTGTCTATTTGGCTAACACCGGTACCCTAAAAATTGGTATCACCCGCCATGTCAGCGACCTTGTATCTAGCCGTTGGATGGATCAAGGGGCAACCCAGGCATTGATTTTTTTAAAAGTCAAAGATCGCCTTACCAGTGGATTAGTAGAAACCTTATGTAAAGCCCATATTGGCGATCGTACCAATTGGCGCACCATGCTAAAAGGCGTTCCGGAGGATCAGGATCTGCTTAGCATGAAAAATACCTTACTTGAGAACATTGCTGCCCCCCTTGCCGAGTTACAACAAAACCAAGGCACTGACGCGGTATCCTTCGTAGATAGTGTCCCGGTGGACATTCACTACCCGGTTATTCAATACCCGGAAAAAGTGAAATCGATTAACTTAGACAAAACCCCCGCCTTCAGCGGTCAGTTATTAGGCATTAAAGGTCAGTATTTACTACTGGATGAGGATCGGGTGATTAATCTTAGAAAATATGCGGGTTACCAGGCTAGCCTAAATATTAATTAATGTAGGAAATGCAGCTAACGGCATTCTTCTCCGTACATTTCCCTCGCAAGATCATCAAGGCGGGCGGCAGTATCATCAAATCCGCTATCGGCGTAACGATAGCGGATAATAACATGGCTGGCACTGCGTCCCCGTTTAACCCGTATATCTTCTGCATCAAAATACTTCACGGTGTTTAGGAACCGGTAGGCTACCGGCTCCGATGGAAACACATATTCAATTTGAACTTGCATCAATTTAACGCCGCTAATAGTGCAGGTTGTGCGATGACTTTATCCAAAATGGCATGAAAGCGTTGTGCATCAGCTGTAGATGGCTGCCCATACGTTAACCAGGCAGACAACGCCTGCTCCAATCTTGCTTCTTCACCTCGGGCCAGTTTGTCGCTTAGCATTACAAGCTGAATTTCACGTCGTAAGGCCTCGTCTTCCTGTGGACTTGGCAACGCCACAAGAATTTCCAACATGGTGGTATACCAAGGGCGCGAGCGCGTGAGATCCTGCTCAGCCGACGTCATCGCCTGTTTGTAATTTTTCCCTAGCGCGTCGAAACACACTAAGGCCGTCACATCACTGTTATCCGCCCATTCCATAACCGCTTGCTGTAAAACACTAAGCTGTTGCTTTTTCTGTGCAAATTGTCGATTTTCAGTGCGGTTATCCATGGCAAGACGAAGTTTTGCAATCCGTTTTTCTAATAAAAGCCGTTTGGCTTTTGGCAAGGACTGCATCTTCTCGGTGACGGACGCGATCATCATGTGGGCGTCCTCATCATTACCCTCATCATTAATTTGAATCGCATCAAGTTCTGCTATCAAAGCACTCACAATGTCATCATCTTGCTGCTGTTCTACCTGCCGTTGGTTTTTTAACGCTTGAAACAATTGGTCATTGGTTTCTTTAAATACCTGCCAGAGTTTGGTTTCATAGCGACGTCCAGCATTACCTATCTCTTTCCAAGTTTGCTGCAACTGTTTAGCTTGGGCGGCTTTATCTTCTATATCATCCGCCGCTAACAGTGCTTTTACCTGTTTAATGATGGCCTGCTTTTGTTCCCGGTTAGCCCCATACCA
>NZ_JBAHZB010000143.1:0-6929 GCF_036697315.1 Alteromonas sp. 14N.309.X.WAT.G.H12 | reverse complement strand
ATCGACAATAGGGCTAAATTCTATTCCAGATCAGGCCAGCTTATCGTCAATTGAAGATGTGTTAGTGCCAATTTATTTGTTGCATCGCTATCAGTTAGAAGCGGTAGCAAAACAGGTAGGTGGTTTGAATTACGAGTATGAACGAAAAGGGGATTATGACACACCGAAAGGAGTCAGTATTGTTCCTGCTTCTGAGCAAAAGCGTGCCATAAAGCAAATGTTGTTAGCCACAACACCGGCGTTTTTAGCCATTCCAGATAGACTGAAAGCACTGATCCCACCAACGGCATTCGGGGATGACATTACTCGCGAACAGTTCACTAGCCGCATGGGCTTGGCCTTTGATCCTGTCACTGCCGCTGAATCGGCCGCAAACTTTAGTTTCTCCTTATTGCTTACGCCTCAACGATTGAATCGTATTGATTGGCAATCAAGTCAGGAAAGGGGGGTACCCAATGTGGGGGCAATTGTGGAGCGGATTTTAACCACACACTGGTATGACAGCGACGATGAATATCCTGCACTTACCAAGCGACTTCGTCTTGTGGCACTTAATGCCATTATGAAAGCGGCTACTTCTGCAGATCTTGCGCCAGAAGTGAAGCTTTCCATTGATGATAAACTTTGGAAGTTTTCAAAATGGCTAGACGATAACGATGATGTTACCGGCAGTCACACCCTCGAAGATTGGTTAAAGGTGTATTTTGAAACGGGAGAATGGCCAGGTGCGTTTGCGGTTAAACCCTTACCACCCGGTTCGCCTATTTAACCTGAATCATGTGCTGTCGTTAATCCCCTAATGACAGCACTTTTTATCACGAGTAACGTCCATTAAGACAAGCTGAAATAGCGCGTGAATACCTTATAAAGCTGTGTACCACTTAATACCGATGCCGACGGAAAATGCAGCATGGGAATGAGGTCGCAAGGCGCACGTAACTCAAAACAGCCGTTTTCGTTATCCAATTCATCAATATTTAAAACCCGGGCCAGCAGATCGCCGGCTTTAACCAAGTCACCGGGTTTTGCACAGTACTCCACCATGCCGCCCCATTGGGTAAATAACGTCTTATAATCACTGAGTGCCACGCCTATCCGTGTCATCGCTTTGGGCTTGAGAGACATTCGGGGTAAACAGCCTTGACTGCATAAGTAGGTTAAAATGCTTTGGCAGTCTACGTTGCCTTCGGAAAACTGGATGACTTCCTGACTGCCCATTTCCAGCGTAAAGCCAACCACATCAAAATCATAGGGTTTGGCAAACCGGCCTTGTAAACAATCTTGTAGTGTCCACCAAGGGCAAAAGGTGGCCTCATCTAAGGCACCTGCAAACTGATTGGGTATAAAAATACAGTGGGGAAAATTAAACTGTAGTGCGGCTTGTTGGGCATACTGGGGAATATAAATATGACGGGTTGATACCGGTCCGTTGTGTAAATCCAGTACAATATCGGCATTCACCGCCAATTGTTGTAATTTAAGGTTTAACTGTTGTGCTAAGCCGAGTCCCCAAGGGGAGGCGAGTTTTTCAGCAATGCACTTGGCCCAATAGTGGCGAAACCGTTGACGAATGGCACTGGGTGTTTCTGTGGCACTTACGGTTTCAGCGAAAGCAAGAACCTTGTCCTTGTCATAAAAGTAGCCGCGATTCCAATTGGTGCCGTTCACAGGATCAAAGCGTCCCAAGGTATATTCGCCGGCTTTAATGTTTGTACCCACCGGATTACAGTTCGGTACTAAAATTATTTCACCGGCAATGGCCTGGGATTTTAATGCCTGAATAAGTTGGTAGATAACCACATTGCCCTGAACCTCAGCGCCATGAATAGAGCTTTGAATATACACCGTGGGGCCGGGTTGCTCTGCGCTCAAACGGTATACAGGTACGTTCATGTTGCGGCCCGAGGCATTTTGCGCCACGACCATATGCGTTTTGGTAATTGACGTTGTCATAGCGCTGATGTTGATCCTTGGCAAACGGTACAGTTAGGATGACGGGGAACAGTAAAATTCTGCCATTGAAAGGTCAGGCCATCAAAAAGTTGCAACTGACCGGCGGGCAAGGTGCCAAAATCGGTTAGGGTTTGCAATACCAGATGTGCCTGTGCCACACCGATAATAGAGACCACCGGGCTAAGAATGCCGGCTTCGGTGCAACTCAGTTCGGGCATCTGGAACACGTGGGCAACACAGCCATAACACGAGGTTTGCTTTGCCGGAACACTGACAAACAACTGACCTTCAAAACGAATAGCTGCACCGCTTACAAGGGGCTTTCCTCCCTCCCAGCAGGCTTTGTTAATTTGTATTCGACTCTCTAGATTGTCGGTACAGTCCACCACAACATCATGCGTTGCAACCAAGGCACTCATGGCCTCATCAACCAAGCGCACATCCAGGATTTCAATGTGGCAATCAGGGTTAATCACGTTAAGTTGCGCTTTTGCCGCCTCGACCTTTTTCATACCGCAATGTTGTGAGGTATAGAGAAGTTGTCGTGGCAGATTGTGGGCATCAACGGTATCGTTATCCACCAGTGTTAAGCTACCCACACCACTGGCACATAGACTTTGAGACAAGGCTGTACCTAAGCCTCCAAGACCAATGATGAGTACCTTGGAACGATAGAGTGTTTCTTGACCACTTAAATCAAATTGAGGAAGTACAATGTGTCGGTTATATCGCATAACTTGTGCATGCGTTAAAGTATCTGGCATAGTAACGGCAAATTTATTAATAGTCATAGACGTCGCCGCCTATGAGGCGACAAATTAAACGACGGATACCTTAGCATAATTGGCGAAAAGTAGCCTTAGTTCAAACTGATTTTCAGGAAGCATCATGTCATCGTCAGCAACATCACTTAATATTGCCATTCTTACTCTTTCCGATACCCGTACCTTGGACAACGACACATCTGGGGATTATCTGGTTGAAGCGGCCAGGTCGTCGGGTCATCAGGTGGTAGCGCGGGAGCTGATCAAAGACGATATTTACCTTCAGCGCGCCGTGGTTTCCCAGTGGATTGCCGATAAACAGATCCAGGTTATCTTAGTGACGGGCGGAACGGGATTTACCCATCGAGACTCCACGCCTGAGGCACTGTCGGTACTGTTTGATAAAACCGTGGATGGGTTTGGCGAATTGTTCCGTTACCTTAGTTTCCAGGAGATTGGCACTGCTACCATTCAGTCACGGGCACTGGCCGGTTTTGCCAATAGCACCGCGATCTTTTGCTTGCCCGGTAGTACTGGGGCCTGTCGTACCGCCTGGGAAGGGATTATTCAATCTCAGTTGGATTCAACCTTCAAGCCTTGTAACTTTGTAAAACACCTCACCGGAGAACTATGATGTCGACATTTAGTCACCTGAATGCACAAGGTGAAGCTAATATGGTTGATGTATCAGAAAAATCTGATACGGCTCGTAGTGCGTTAGCAAAAGGGTATTTGGTTGTCTCTCAGGCGGTCATTGAGGGAATTGCGACCCAAAGTGTTAAAAAAGGGGATGTGTTTGCCGTTGCCCGTGTGGCTGGGATCCAAGGCGCAAAACGGTGCGCAGATCTTATCCCTTTATGTCATCCCCTTGCCTTGTCTAAAGTGGATATTAATTTTGCTGTGGATGATGCCAACCGGCGTATCGAAGTAACCTGTTTATGTAAAGTGACGGGAAAAACCGGTGTGGAGATGGAAGCCTTAACCGGGGTAAATGTGGCCTTACTGACGTTATTTGATATGTGTAAAGCCATCGATCCTGGCATGCGAATAGAAGGGGTAGGCGTGGTGGATAAACAAGGTGGCAAAAGTGGTCACTGGCAGGCGGGATCAAATACATGATAGAGATAAAAACCTTTGCACAGGTAAGAGAAATTACCGGTGAAGCCAGTGTTTCGCTGGCGATTGAGCAAGCTCAGATGACCGTTGCTGATATAAAAACGGTGTTAAAAGCCCGCTCGTCCTCATGGCAGGATGTGTTGGATGATGGTGTGTTATGTGCTGTGAATCAGGTATTGTGTGATGATAGCCAGCCAATTAGCGATGGGGATGAAGTGGCCTTTTTCCCGCCTGTGACCGGAGGATAAATGGGCGCAAGTATTACTCAATCACCCCTGGCTATTACCGATTACCATGACCGCTTACAACGGGCGGTGCCGCAGGCTGGCGCAATTGTCACCTTTACCGGTCAGGTGCGGGATTACAATCATCAAGGGCCTATTTCGGGGATCCACCTAGAACATTATCCGGGGATGACGGAAAAAGCATTATGGCAACTCGTCACCGAAGCAATCTCACGGTTTGCACTGCTCGATGCCCACGTGGTGCACCGAGTGGGGGATATCGGCAATTATGAACCCATCGTGTGGGTGGGAACGGCGGCAAGTCATCGAAAAGCAGCCTTTGATGGCGCATGTTTCGTGATGGATATGTTAAAACAATCGGTGCCTCTGTGGAAAAAAGAATTCCAAGGTGACGAGGCCGTATGGGTCAAAGCTAAAACCTCGGATGATCTTGCGGCAATGACATGGTTAAAAGAAAACAATCAGGTAGAGAAGTAACAGAAAAATGACTTTACGTGTTTTATGGTTCGTTATTGTGAGCATTGGGCTGAGTGCGCCTGCTTTAGGTGAGTCTTCTCAGGTGAATATTGCCGTGGCAGCTAACTTTGCCGAACCCCTTAAGCAGGTGGCTGAGGATTTTTATGAATCAAGTGGCATTAAACCTGTCATTTCCGTCGGTTCCAGTGGCACCCTCTATGCGCAAATCCTCCATGGTGCCCCGTTTGATATCTTCTTATCTGCGGACGCTGAGCGCCCCCAACGTCTGTTACAGGAAGGGAAGGCAACAAGGGTGCATACCTATGCCAAAGGACGCTTAGCATTGATTACCCGGAAGCTGACTTTTTCTTCTTTAAGCGCCTTTTTTACCCAAACACACTATGCTACCCCCGTTGCCGTTGCGAATCCCAAACTGGCGCCTTATGGTGTGGCGGCGATGGAAACAATCCGTCATTTTGTCAGCGAAGACGATGACTTGCCCTTTTCGCTAGTACAGGGAAAAAGCGTGGTGCAAACCTATCAATATTTTGAGGCGGGAAATGTGGACGCAGCCTTTGTGGCGCTATCGTTGACAGGGAAGACCGATGGTGACGTGTTAGTCGTACCCAGCCAATTTCATACTCCCATCGTTCAGAAAATGGCCTTAATTGATGGCAGTGAACATGGGGATGAAGCCACGCGCTTTATGACTTACCTGTTGTCGCCCCAGGTACAAGCTTCCCTTAAAAAATGGGGTTATGAAGCGGCCACGGATAATTAATCATGGGCGATGATGTAAGCGCCATTATGCTAACACTGAAGTTAGCCTGTATCACCAGTGCTATCTTGTTAATCATCGCCACCCCATTAGCCTGGAAGCTGTCGCGATGGCAGCATAGGGTTAAACATTATGTGCTTGCGGTGGTGGCCTTGCCATTGGTTTTGCCACCCACCGTATTGGGTTTCTATTTGTTGCTCTTGTTTTCGCCCCAAAGTGCCATCGGTCAGTTTTGGGAAAGCGTTACCGGTCAGCAATTAGCCTTTTCCTTTGTTGGTCTTGTGGTGGGCTCGGTGATTTATTCTCTGCCTTTTGCAGTACAACCCTTGTATGCCAGTTTCTTACAGTTAGATGGACGATACCTTGATGTTGCCACCACGCTGGGCATGTCAAAATGGAGCCGTTTAAAACGTATTGTGATCCCTTCCTGTAAACCCGCGTTTATGGTGGCACTTGGGTTAAGTTTTGCCCATACCATTGGCGAGTTTGGTGTGGTGTTGATGATTGGCGGTAATATTCCCGGTGAAACCCAGGTGCTGTCCATTGCCCTGTTTGAGCACGTGGAATCGTTAAATTATGGCCAGGCCCATCGCTTGGCTTTTGCCATGTTAGTGTTCTCATTTGTCATGATGGCTGTGTTGTACCGATATAATCGTGGTGGAGGAATGTCATGGACATCAAAGTAGAGGGCGCGTGGAAGCGTTTTGCGTTGGATGTGGGCTTGGCCTTACCCGAACACACCGTTTTTTTAGGAATAAGTGGGCCATCCGGGGCAGGGAAATCTACCTTAATGCGCTGTTTGGCAGGATTACAAGATATAGCGAGGGTGTCAGGGACGTGGGGTAACACGGCTATTGGCGCTGTACGCACCGGTCTGGTTTTTCAAGACAGCCTTCTTTTTGAGCACTTGTCGGTGAAGGACAATCTGGATCTCGCCATCGAATACGCCATGCCGCCCCGGTTTTTGATTGACGAGGTGACAACAGGATGCCAATGCCAGCACTTGTTGTCACGGATGCCACATACACTATCAGGCGGTGAAGCTCAGCGCGTTGCTATCGCCAGGGCAATTCTTAACGCGCCAGAGATCTTGTTATTGGATGAGCCGGTAAGTGCCTTAGACAGTGGTTTAAAACATGCCGTATTACAATACTTAGTGTCGTTAGCCCAAGGCGGGCTTAAGCTGATCATGGTATCCCATGATCTTCGCGATATTGCCTTATATTGTGACGCCATGGCATGGCTTGAGCGGGGAAAAATAACCTATCAGGGGCGAACTCGTCAGGTTTTGGCTGCGTTAACGTCTTCATTGCCGGAATATGATACCCAATTTTCAGTGTTAAAAGGCGAGGTCGTGACCCATTTGCCCGAGCAGAACTGTTATGAAATTCGCGTGGGCGAACACCGTCTTTATGCCCGAGAGCCGGTTATTCAAGGCAATGAGGCGACAATCACCGTTGATGCCCGAGATGTCAGTCTTGACCGGGAACACGCGTTAGCTTCATCCATCGTTAACAGCTTGCCTTGTTGTATCGAAAGTATTGATTGTGGTGAGGATAAAAAGGTCAGGGTGACGTTGCGCTGTGGCGACTTTCCCTTTTTCGCCCTGATCAGTAG
>NZ_JBAHZB010000142.1:3260-7052 GCF_036697315.1 Alteromonas sp. 14N.309.X.WAT.G.H12 | reverse complement strand
GCGTTTCTCCGATTCGGTTTCACTGACCTTATCCTGCCACAAAGATTAACGGAGTCGTACTTGAATATATTACTTACCGGGGGCACGGGACTCATAGGCGCTCGTCTTGTACACGCCACGTACGGTGAAAATAGCTTCACCGTGTTAACCCGGGATCCAAACAAAGCCAAAGCTTTGCTACCGGATACCGTCAGTGTTATTCAAGGGTTACATGAAATCCCGGACTTTTCTGTATTTGATGCCGTTATTAATTTGGCGGGTGAACCCATTGCCGATAAACGCTGGACACCGCTGCAAAAACAACGGATCTGCCAAAGTCGATGGGACTTAACCACCCAGTTAGTTAACCGCATAAAACACAGCCAGCAACCGCCTTCGGTATTTTTATCCGGCTCTGCCATTGGCTACTACGGACGGCAAAACGACAATACGGTGACCGAGGCCAACCATACCGTTTACCCTGAGTTTTCACATCACGTCTGCCAACGCTGGGAGAGCATAGCCACAGAGGCGTCATCAGACACGACCCGGGTATGCTTGCTGCGAACCGGCGTGGTTTTGGATAAATCACAAGGTGCCTTGCCCAAGATGGCGCTACCCATTAAATTCGCCGTGGGCGGGAAAATAGGTGACGGCAAACAGTTCTTATCGTGGATCCATATCGACGATATGGTCAATGCCATTGTCTTTTTATTGCAAAATGACGCTTGTGAAGGCCCCTTCAATCTTACCGCGCCCCAACCTGAAACCAACGGGGCATTTACCAAAACCCTTGCTCGGGTATTGCACCGTCCAGCGATGTTCACCCTTCCCCCGTTTGTGTTATCGCTGTTAATGGGCGAATCGGCGGCGCTGGTGACAAAAGGTCAGTGCGTCATCCCAGAAAAACTGCGTCAAGCAGGCTTTGTTTTTCGTTATCCCACCTTACCTGACGCCCTAAAAGAGATTTACACCGCCAAACACTAAACCATTTTACGCAACAGGGTTGTGGTGTTTAGCGACAACAAACGCCAACAACCCAACGCACCTAAGATCCCCACCACAATGGCGCCAACCACAGGGGCAATGAGCCAAAACTGGGGATGCAAGGATGCTTGCATTTGAAAGACTTGGGTTTGCAACATAAAAAGACTCAATTCATTGGCAAGGGCAGCCATAAAGCCCGCCACAAGACCAATAATAATAAACTCGTAAATCACGCTAAGACGAATGAGGCTTCCTTTGGCGCCCAAGGTACGCAATATCGCTAACTCTTGCTGGCGTTCATCCATTGATGCCTGTACCTGTGCAATCAGCACTAACGCACCCGCCGCCAACACCAAGATCAAAATAAACTCAACAGCAAGGGAGACCTGTTCAACAATATCCCGCAATTGATTGATTCGAGCATCCACATCAAAAAGTGTTGTTGAAGCAAAGGGATGCAGCAAAGCGGTGAGCTGATGTTTTCGTTCAGTAGGCAAATAAAAACTGGTAATGTAAGTTGGAGAAAATCCCTGCATCGCCGCCGGAGACAGCACAAAGAAGAAATTGGGCTGCATGGTTTGCCAATCAACTTTGCGTAAACTGGTCACCCGTGCCCGTACCTCTTCACTACCAATATTAAACGTTAGCACATCGTTTAATTCTATCTTTAAACGCTCTGCCACCTCTGACTCCACAGAAACCGGATAAATTCCATCGTCAGGCTGTTGGCCTTGGTCGCCCTGCCATTGTCCGGCAATAATTTCATTGCCCGTTTGTAGCTTGTTGCTCCAGGTCAGATTCGCTTCCCGGCCTAACCCCACACGCCCGTCTCTGTCGCCGGCGTTATCTTCTTTTGTTACTTCGGTATTCACTTTTTCATCGTTCACCGCAACAAAACGCCCGCGCACAACGGGGAAGAAGTCAGAAGTTTGCACACCGTTTTTCGCAAAATGGGCCTGTAAATCCGGTTTTTGTGCTTCGGTGATATTAATAAGAAAGTAATTCGGCGTACCTTCAGGCAGCTGCGCCCGCCATTGGGCCACCATATCATTGCGCATCACTAGCACCACAAGCAGCAGCAATAAGGTCACAGAAAAACTGATCAGCTGAACACTGTTATCCATAGAGCGACGACGGATCCTTGCCCACGCCAAACGCCAAGGCCCCATAGAACCATTGCCCAATTTCCGGCCCAGCCGAATTAACCCTAAGGTTACCAGTAATAGTCCGGCAACCAATGCGATGCCTGAAGCAAACAAGATGGCACTGATTTTGAGATCTTGACTGTAGGTCCACATCAGCGCAAAAATCGCCCCGCCGGCGGCCAAAAACTGCAAGCTTTTCGCCCTGAGGTTGGTATCCATATCCCGGCGTAATACCCGTAGGGGCGGTACCGAAAAAAGTTGTAACAAGGGGTATAAGGAGAACAATAACGCACACACCACACCGGTAAATACGGCCATTAAAATGGGACGCCAATGCCACACATCTAACGACACTTCGACCTTTGCGGCCAAGGCAACAACCACCAGTTGCTGAATAATCATGCCCGCAATAACGCCAAGCACAATACCCAGCAAGGTGATAAAACAGATTTGTAACGTATAGATACGGCGAATGGTGACCTTACTCGCCCCCAATGTTTTCATGATGGCCACAGGATCAAAATGACGCTGACTGTAACGCTGGGCAGCCACCGCAATCGAAACAGCCGCTAAAATAATGGCTAACAAACTGGCCAGTAAAAAGTACCGTTCTGCTCGTTTTACCGAGCGACCAATGGGGGAGTCATCATCACCGGCGGCACGCCAGCGGTGAAGTTCATCATTTAGCTGCGGGCGTAGCCAATCATAAAACTCGTCAATCCCTTGTGCATTGCCGGTAAAATAAGATTTATACGTGACCCGACTGCCCGGCCCAGTAATATTCGCCGCCGCCACATCAGCTTGTCGAATCAGTATAATAGGTTCGGTATTAAACACGCTAAAGCCGGCATCGGGAATTTCACTGAGCACACCACTGACACGAAAACTGGCATCACCGATATAAACGGTGTCGCCCAACGCCACGTCGAGTAGCTGAAACAACCGCGAGTCTATCCACGCTTCCCCCGGTTTGGGCAAGGTATCCACCGGATGGGCCACGCCAAAAGGTGCATCAGCGACTTGGATCGTCCCTTTGAGGGGATAATTTTCGTTGACGGCTCTAAGATCCACCAGCGCCATTTCCGTTTCACCAAACGCCATGGAACGGGTCGCCACCTGACTGGCGGTGTCTAGCCCGTCTTCATGGGCTTTCTCCAGCCATAGAGGCGAAATTGGCTTAGCAGAGCGTAATTGGGTATCTGCGGCTAAAAAACCCGCTGAGCGATCTTGCAACGCGCCTTGTAACCGCTCAGAAAACAAAGACAAGGACAAAACCGATGCCACCGATAAGATGATGGCTAACAAAATAATGGTTAACTCACCCCGTCGGGCTTCATGCCTGAA
The DNA here is from genome assembly GCF_036697315.1 of Alteromonas sp. 14N.309.X.WAT.G.H12. Classification (NCBI taxonomy): domain Bacteria; kingdom Pseudomonadati; phylum Pseudomonadota; class Gammaproteobacteria; order Alteromonadales; family Alteromonadaceae; genus Alteromonas; species Alteromonas sp. 14N.309.X.WAT.G.H12. The sequence continues at coordinate 3,597 of NZ_JBAHZB010000142.1, read as the reverse complement.
CAGACGCCACGCCAAGCTGGACACAATTCCCATGCTATGCTCCCTGTTCAGCAGCGTTTACACTTTGGGTGGTCTCTGTCAGCGCTCCACCTTGCATGCTTAATTGGCGCTCGCAGCGTTGGGCTAGTCGACTGTCATGGGTAACAAGCACCAGTGTTGTTCCTATCTCTTGGTTCATGTTGAACAAGAGCTGTTCTATTTTTTCACTGTTTGCGGCATCCAGATTACCGGTAGGCTCATCGGCAAAAAGAATTTTGGGCTGATTGATAAACGCTCGGGCAACCGCCACCCGTTGTTGTTCGCCCCCGGAAAGTTGATTGGGATAATGATGAGCCCG
>NZ_JBAHZB010000142.1:0-3250 GCF_036697315.1 Alteromonas sp. 14N.309.X.WAT.G.H12 | reverse complement strand
CTAAAATTGCTTTTGCCCGCGCTTTGGCATCTTTAAAACCGGCGATTTCCGCAGGCAACATCACATTTTCAATGGCCGTTAAACTTTGTACCAACATAAAACTTTGAAAGATAAAACCGACTTTTTCACCACGTAACCGGGCCCGTGCTTCTTCGTTCATGGTATGTAATGCGTCGCCGGTAAGGTATATTTCACCGGAAGAGACTTCATCAAGGCCTGCGAGTAGCCCTAACAGAGTGGATTTACCGGAGCCGGACGCACCAACGATGGCAACAGACTCACCCGCCTTGACTTCAAAAGAAATAGGCTGAAGGATCTGTAATTCACCTTCACTCGTAGATACTGTTTTTGTTACGTTTTGGGTTCTTATCATAAGGAGTAGTCACTGTCGTGTGTTTGTTGCAACGATATCGCCGTGGAATGTGCGCACTGGCCATAGTATTTTTATCGCTGATCCTGTTTTCAGATCATCTTTATGCTGCTTCGCGGGACGCACAAAGTTCGCCCCAATTCAAATTGTTAGTCCTTGGTGACAGCCTAAGCGCTGGCTATGGTCTTACGCAAGCAGAAAGTTGGGTTAGTGTGTTACAAAATATCTGGAACGATGAGTCAGTTCCGATTGAAGTGATAAATGCTGCGATAAGCGGAGAAACCACCGATGGTGGCCTAGCTCGCCTGCCCCGCTTGCTGGAACAACATCACCCTACACACCTACTTATAGAATTAGGGGGAAATGACGGTTTACAAGGGCATTTAGTCTCTAAAACCCAAAAGAACTTAAATACTATGGTTAAACTGGCCCAGGATGGCGGTATTACTGTCTTTATTCAGGATATGGAGATCCCATCAAATTACGGTAAACGCTATACCCAAATGTTTGCTGATACCTTCGATACGGTGGCAGCTGAGAACAAGGTGGTGTTGATCCCGTTTTTTCTTGCCGATATTGCCCTTGATAAAACCCTGATGCAACGAGATGGCATTCACCCTAACGCCATCGCACAGCCTAAAATAGCCCGTTACATGTACGAGCAACTTACCCCTTTGATCGTAAAATAACCCTCCCATAAAAAAGCCCGCCAGTGAAATGAATTAATCACTGACGGGCTTGTGTTTATCTTCCTACGCTAGGGTTTCACGTAATGGGATTTCTCTGCTTTAGGATCTTCTTGTACTTTAAGATAGCGATCACGCAGTTGGGTTTGTCGGGATGTCATCTCAATGACCTCACCGTCAATCAACACCTGCTCTGGTGCTTCGGTGACCTCCAAGGGATCGCCACTCCAGATAACCACATCCGCGTGTAATCCCGGCGCTAACGTTCCCACTTTATCATCCACGCCAAGAATATAGGCCGGTACCGAGGTTAAACTGGCAATACCACCTTCATAGGACAAGCCGTTTGCCACCGCATTGCCCGCATGCTGTGTGGCAAGACGAATATTGTGGGTTTCAATACCAATTGCGACCTTCACGCCCGCTGCTTCTAAACGCCCAGCATTATGTAGCGTGGCTCCAATTTGCTCAAAGTTTTTCGGCAAATTTAACTGGGGATCAAGGATCACGGGTATCTCTGCAGCGGCTAATTCATCGGCAACACGCCAAGCTTCCACACCATGTAGCAACACCAATCTGATATCAGGGTGACGTTGTTTAAAAGCTATCACCTGACGGATATCTGCCACCCGGTCGGCTTCCATAAACAGCGGTAGTTCGCCGCTAACCACGTTTTGCAATGCCCGTAGGTCTGCCCGAGTGTTTATGCCTTCCCACGTTGTGGTAAGGGAAGGTACAGAGGACAAACTATCGGCTTCATTGAGCACAGACTCCAACAAGATCCAAAGTGCTGAGCGCGAACCGCCATGAGCATCCGCTGCGCTGCCGTTCATGTTTACCACCATAAACGCACTGTTTTTAATGATATCGGCGTCATCATCAAGGCTAATCACCGCCCCCTGACCACGAAAAAGTAAATCCGTACGCTGAACCGTGGTACCGGCTGTGGTGAAACCTTCAATTCGGGTGACATCAATCAACGTAGAATCGGGGTTTATCGCATAGGAAACATCCAGCGCGGCGCCTGTATGGCTAATGTTCGGCTCTCCCACTGAGGAGTCCACTTCACCGGCCCAACTGGACACTTCCACTAACCCTAACGAAGTTAATGTACCAATAAAGCCCGGTGTCACCACCTTGCCACTGGCGTCTATACGTGTGTAACCTGCGGGTACGTCATCTTGGTCGCTAACCCTTTCTATTTTTCCGTCCCGGATCAGCACCGTTCCTGATTCAATGGTGCCCTGCTCGGTCTGAGTTATGATCGTGCCGCCCACAATGGCGATATTTTCGGCTAACGCCGATGTACTCAACGCGGCTGCGATGGCTAATGATAAAATATGCTTCATTTTGCGTCTCCCTCGCCCAGCTGGCCAACTTCAAAATCGCTCAATGGCCAGTTGTCTTTGTTGTCCAATGAGAATGCCTCACCGCCGTCTATGTACACCCGTTCTGCTTTCGTATAGGTCGAGAAAGGGTTTCCGCTCCACAGCACCAAATCGGCGTTTTTACCGGTTTCTAACGATCCTGTTTGGTCAAAGATCCCCAGTGATTTAGCAGGATTTGCGCTTAACCATTGCCATGCGTCGGCCATAGCAATATCAATACCCGCCCGTTTACCGTCAGACCAGGCTTTTGCCGCTTCCTGATTTAATCGTTGGATACCCAAGGGATCGTCTGAATGGACAATGGTGCAGGCCTTGGCTTGATGTACCATGGGAATATTCTCACGAATGCCGTCGTAGGCCTCTAGCTTAAAGCCCCACCAATCTGCCCATAAGGAGGCACAGACGTTATTTTCTGCCAGTTTATCGGCGATTTTGTACGCTTCAACAGCATGGTGGAAGGATGCGATCTTATAGTTAAATTCTTTCATCATATCCATCATGACCACCATTTCATCGGCGCGGTAACAATGCATGTGTACCAAGATGTCACCCTGTAATACACCGGCCATGGTTTCTTTGTCCAAATCTCGCTTCGGTGGTTTCGGATTTTTCCCCGCCGCGTAGTCGGCTTCATATTTTTCCCAATCCCGCATATAGGCTTGGGTGTCTGACCAGGCTTGGCGATAACCTTTTACGTTACCCATGCGAGTCGCCGGGCCACCCCGTTTACCATAAACCCGTTTCGGGTTCTCACCACACGCCATTTTCATACCGTAGGGCGCATCGGGAAATTTCATATCTTGCAT
>NZ_JBAHZB010000141.1:0-7054 GCF_036697315.1 Alteromonas sp. 14N.309.X.WAT.G.H12 | reverse complement strand
TAGTTCCCTTGTTGCCAAGGGCGTGACTGTCACCGGTCAAGTCCTTCAATCACCCTATACCCGGCTAATTACGCCGGCACATAGTTGGCATTATGTATGGGCACAACGGCTTGCTTCTATGGGCTATTCTCGCTGGACGGTTGCTCTGTTAACGGGGAATCGTCAGAATTTGGAAACCGCGGACTGGGCTTTACTGCGCGTTACAGGGACAGCCCATCTATTTTCCATTTCCGGCATGCATGTGGGTGTGGTAGCCCTATGGACGTCCCTTTTTGCGGGTATCTTTGTAGCCATTTTATTGTTGGCAAGGCGCAGAAACTACAATGGCTTTAACATTCAGCCCCAAGTGTTGAGCATTGCCCTTATCGTCAGTGGCGGGTATGCCACATTAGCTAATTGGCAGGTACCGGTAAGCCGAGCGTGGATATGTTTTGGCATATTGTCGGTGCTGTGGCTTAGCGGTCGATATTGGACGTGGTTACAACGGTATTTGGTCATGGTGGCTAGCTGTATATTGTTGTTCCCTTTTAGTGTTTTCGGTACCAGCTTTTATTTGAGTGCCGGAGCTGTGGCATTGCTGATTTTATTAACGTGGCGGTTTAAGCCCCCGGGGACGTCATGGCTGGGACGATTCAAGTATGTGTGTAAACTACAATTCACCCTGTCTTTGGTGTTGGTGCCGGTCACCGCCGTGTTTTTTAATAGTATGTCGCTTTTGGTGGCACCGGTAAATCTTATTGCCATTCCCTGGATCACAATGATTGTGCCCGTGGGCTTGGCTGGCTTAGTGGTCGCGGCGCTAACGGGTACGCCAAATGTTATGCTGGATATTACCGATGAGGCGCTCACCGCATTGGTTGCTATGTTAAATGGGGTCCAACCCTTTATGTTATCTTATGAAAAATTACCGTTTTCACCCGGTAGTATGATATGCGGTTTTTTGGCGCTGATCCTGGTCGCTCTTCCGTGCTTTGCTTATCGTTGGCGCTGCTGTTTAACATTGACCTTGCCGCTATTTAGTCACCTTGTACCGCCATCATCTCGGGATTGGCATTTACACATATTCGATGTGGGTCAAGGAAATGCAATGTTGATATCAAAAGGAGCACAAGGTGTATTGATTGATACCGGGCCTTCCTATGAAACGAGTGATGCTTATACGCGCATTATAAAACCGGCGCTGACTCAACTGGGCATTGATAAAATCGATAGGATCATGGTGACACACGGCGATGACGATCATGCCGGAGGACTGTTCAGTGCCAAAGTGGATAGATTAAATACCCATGGGCTAGCGCCCGTCGTCATGACAAATACCGATGCCTGTACACAGGGCAATGATTTTAATTGGCAGGGGCTGGATTTTCATATTCTCTGGCCTGCACGGTTAAATCATGTTGATGGCAATGGTTATTCTTGCGTATTTACGGTAACGGATGGCGTTCACACAACACTTTTCCCCGGTGATATTAATAAATCCGTGGAATATGAATTACTGTATAACAACGCGTATTTAAAATCCGATGTGTTAGTGGCGCCCCATCATGGCAGTAACACATCATCCAGTGACGCCTTTATTTATGCTGTTGCTCCAGCATATACCGTGTTCTCAACCGGGTATTATCACCGTTGGCGATTACCTCATCGTGACGTGGTCGCCCGTTATCAGCAGTACGGTATGCAAATGGTTAACACTTCACGCATGGGATATACCCGCTTTAGCTTTAATAACAAGGAAATTGTTACCTACGCCCAAGGGGCAGGCATCAATCAACGTTGGTACGATAGCCGTTGGTATCGCCCCAGCGCAGTGATAGATAATCATTAACGGCCAATGGGGCAAATTCTCCGGTACGAAATACGCATTGAATTGCTAAAATGTAATCCCATATAGCGTGGTTAATATGAATAAAGTCGATGTTTATCGTGTGAAGGTGGGAATTTTCTAAATTCCAAGTACAATACTCTCGAGTTTTAAATAAGTGATTATAGTTCATGCAAAAATCCGATCCGAATGCGAGTAATAATCGCCGTTTTTTTAGTTATCTTCGGAAATATAAATTTGAATTTTTTATTGCCGTCATTGGCATGATTGGGTATTCCGCCCTTGATACCTTTGTAATTTCAAATCTTAAACCCCTTATCGATGATTCCTTAGGAAATGGAGACACTGCTTTTCTTAGAATGGCGGCGATGGCCATTGTGCCGTTATTTATTTTGCGAGGGATATTTAATTTTATGGGCACCTATACTCTGAATTGGATAGGGGCAAAAGTTGTCATGACCATGCGTCAGCAGCTATTTGAAAAATATATTCATCTTCCGGTCTCGTTTCACGATCAACAAGCTGTTGGTGCACTCATCAGTAAGGTCACCTATGACACTGAGCAAGTCGCCAATGCTGCCAGTAAAGCCCTGCTTACCATCGTCAGGGAAGGGGCTTTTGTGATTGGATTGTTGGTTGTTATGCTTTATCAATCTTGGCAATTGTCATTAATATTTTTGATTATTGGTCCCTTAGTGGCCATTGTTGTTGCCGTGGTAAGTAAGCGGTTTAGAAAAGTCAGTCGCAATATTCAGCAGTCAATGGGTAATGTTACGGCAGCGGTGGAGCAAGCCGTTAAAGGACACAAGGTGATCTTGATGTTCGGCGGACAAGATTATGAGCGGGAACGATTTGCCCGCAAAAATAATCATAACCGTCAACAAACGATGAAGCTGGCGGTAACGCAGATATTAAGTGTGTCCTCGATACAAGTGATCGCTTCTATAGCCCTTGCGGTGGTGTTATTTATGGCCAGTTTGCCATCGATTATGGTTAGCCTGACTCCCGGTACTTTCATTAGTGTGGTTTTTTATATGGTCATGCTACTAAAACCGCTGAAACAATTAACCACGGTAAATAACGAATATCAACGAGGTATGGCAGCATGTAACAGCATTTTTGCTGTACTCGACGAGAAGATAGAAGTGAATACCGGCGAAAAACAAATTGCCCGGGCAAAAGGTCACATTGTATTTAACGATGTGACCTTTACCTATCCGGGTAAGGAACGTCCGGCAGTTACCCACTTGTCTTTTGAAGCTAAACCGGGCCAAACCATTGCTCTTGTGGGTAAATCAGGCAGTGGCAAATCCACCATATCCTCTTTGATCACCCGTTTTTATATGCCCCAACAAGGGGTAATTTCCCTAGACGGCACCAATATCAACGACATAGAGCTTCGCTCCTTACGCAAGCAATTTGCCACGGTGTCGCAACATGTCACTTTGTTTAATGATTCCATTGCCAATAACATCGCCTATGGGGTCACCGATAAGGTCAGTAAAAAGGACATTATTCGAGCGGCAGAAATGGCCCATGTCACGGAATTTGTGGATATGCTCGATAATGGTCTTGATACTGTAATTGGTGAAAACGGTCTGATGTTATCCGGTGGCCAGCGTCAGCGTATTGCTATAGCGCGAGCTATTTTAGCTAGAGCACCTGTGCTTATTCTCGATGAGGCCACGTCAGCTCTTGATACAGAATCAGAAAAATTGATTCAAGATGCATTGGAAAAACTACAGAAAGATTGTACGTCGCTGGTGGTGGCTCATAGGCTATCAACCATTGAAAAGGCGGATCAAATTATAGTGATAGACCAGGGGCAGATTTTAGAGCAAGGCCGACATCAGGAATTGCTTGCTAAACAAGGGCATTATGCCTCCTTGCATGCATTGCAATTTGGTCAATCTTCTCAGCAATGAAAATAGAAAACATGTGGTACCGGCGTGACAAACGGGTTTGGCTATTGTGGCCACTGTCCCTTCTGTTTCGCGCCTTGAGTGCCTTTCGCCGTTGGCTGTATCGTTCAGGGGTTAAACCGGCCACCAAGGTGTCAGCCTGCGTTATTGTGGTGGGGAATATTTCCGTGGGCGGAAACGGCAAGACACCGGTGGTGATTGCACTTGTTGAATATTTGAAAAAAAAGGGTATTAGTGTGGGGGTATTAAGCCGTGGATACGGAGGCAATACCACACATTTTCCCCATCAGGTACAACCGATAAATGGGCCTGATGAAGTCGGCGATGAGCCTAAACTGATTGCGGCTCGCACCCATGTGCCCGTTGTGATCGATCCGAAACGGGCTCGAGGCGCCAGCTACTTAGCCGACAAACTCCATTGTCAGGTGATTATTTGTGACGACGGTTTGCAGCACTATGCCTTGCATCGAGATGTGGAATTGGTCGTCATGGACAACCGCGGCGTGGGCAATGGACATTTATTGCCCATGGGGCCCTTACGTGAAGGTTTGTGGCGTTTAGATACGGTGCACGGGATTATTATCAATGGAGATGTCTCGGTACTGGATAGGCAAATTACAGATCATGACTGTCCTGTTTATGGGATGTCCTTAGCAGGCACAGATTTTGTGAATGTAAAAAGCGGTGATAGGGTGGGCGTGGCTGAATTTAGCCAACAACAAAATACCGTGGCATTGGCGGGGATCGGTAATCCGGATCGGTTTTTTTCCCAGTTATCTTCTATGGGATTAACCTTAAGTGACACCTACCGTTATCCGGATCATCATCAGTTTGCGGCCAAGGATATTCCGTTAAAAACCGTTGTTATGACGGAAAAAGATGCGGTAAAAGTGACATCCTTCGTCCATGATGACTGCTGGTATTATCCCGTCGATGCCCAACTCCCACCGCCATTTTATGCTTTTATCGATACCCGCTTAACTGCTGCGGGTATCGACCTTAAAGAGGATCAGCTATGAGCTTTGATATTAAACTTCTTGATGTTTTGGCCTGCCCAGTTTGTAAGGGTAAACTGGTTTTGTCGAAGGACAAAAAAAGTTTGTTGTGCCGCTTCGACCGCTTAAATTTTGCCATCGAAGATGGCATTCCTGTACTTATTGAATCTAAAGCCACTCAGATGTCTTCAGAAGAATTGGAAGCAACACGGTAATGGCATTTACAGTAATTATTCCAGCACGCTATGGCTCATCCCGTTTTCCCGGTAAACCGCTGGCGGATATTCACGGACAACCGATGATCACCCATGTTGTTGACAGAGCGAAAGAAGCAGGGGCATCACGAATTATTGTTGCTACTGATGATAAACGTATCGCTGCGGTGGCAGAGCATCACGCCGAAGTGGCGATGACCGCTTCTACCCATGAATCGGGTACGGAACGCTTATCGGAAGTGATATCCACGTTAAATATTGAGGATGATTCGGTGGTGGTGAATGTGCAAGGGGATGAACCCTTTGTGCCCGCACAGAACATTCGTCAGGTGGCATTGAATTTGATGAATGATGATCGGATTGCTATTGCGACCTTGTGTACACCCGTTATGGAAATGGACGAGGTACTTAATCCTAACGTGGTTAAGGTGGTAGTGAATCAACGAAAAGAAGCCTTGTATTTTTCCCGTTCACCCATTCCGTTTCAACGTGCCACCATGATGACCGAACCCAGTAAAGCTGATCCCAGTTGTTATTTACGCCATATTGGTTTATACGCCTATAAAGCGGCTTATGTCTCTCAATATGTTCGTTATGCGCCGTCTGCATTAGAACATCTTGAATCCCTTGAGCAGTTAAGGGCGCTTTGGTATGGCGATATTATTCATGTTGATGTTGCTGTAGCTCCGCCCCCAGTAGGTGTCGATACCCCGGAAGATTTACAGCATTTGATTGCATCGTCTTCATCGTTTTAAAAACCGGGGCTTTCATTATCTGTTTTTAGCAAGGAGAGTTAAATGAATGTAGTTATCACCGGAGGTAATCGTGGCATTGGATTGGCACTAGTGAATGCACTTCTGGCTCGTAATTGTCATGTTATTGTGGCCTGTCGGCATAGCTCTGATGCACTGAATAATACCCAGGCCACAGTGATCACAGGGGTGGATGTGTCTAAGCCTGAAAGCTTGGAAAAAGCCTTGTCACCGCTTAAGGATGTTCCCATCGATTGGCTTATCAATAATGCTGGCGTATTGGGCAAAGAATCTTTGGATGATTGGGATCCAGCCACCATTGATTATCAGTTTAGAGTAAATGCCCTCGGTCCATTATTAGTTACCCAAGCCTTGCTGCCTAATTTATCCGAAGGAAGTAAAATTGGCCTGATTACCAGTAGAATGGGCTCGATGACGGATAATGGTTCTGGAGGTTACTACGGGTATCGCATGTCAAAAGCGGCGTTAAATGCTGCGGGTGTGTCTCTGGCTCAGGATCTCAAACCCAAAGGCATTGCGGTTGCGTTGCTGCATCCGGGGTTTGTACAAACCGAAATGGTAAATAATGCCGGTGATATTACACCCGACGAAGCGGCATCTGGATTGATTAATCGGCTCGATGAATTAACCCTTACGACAACAGGGCAATTTTTTCATGCCAATGGAGAGCGACTTCCTTGGTAACGAGACTGACAACCTGTGCCCTGCTACTTGTCGTCCTATTTTGTTTACCGCTAAGTAGTTATGGGGCAGAAAAATATCACTGGTCCATCGGCCCATCATTGCCTTTGCCTGTGCAAGAAATCTATCCCACTGTACATAAAGAGGCCATTTATGTGGTCGGCGGGCTGCATGAACAAGATGAGCACTTTGGCGTTTCAAATGCTGTGTATCGACTTAAAAAGGGGGCCCGGCAATGGGAGACGTTACCGCCATTTCCGGTGGCCGCTCATCATGTCATGCTGGTTTCTACTGGGGAACACTTGTGGGCATTTGGCGGCTATAGCGAATCGGCACAAGGAGCGTGGACAAATTCTGCCCAGGTATACCTATTTGATGAGACACAACTCACTTGGCACGCTCACAGCACCATGCCGGTTAAATTATCCGAGACCATTGCGGCAGTCATTCAGGGAAAGGTCCACCTCGCAGGAGGACGAACCACAAAATCCGATAATTACTCTTGGCATCACCATCTTGATTCAGATTGGCATGGTGTTTTTGATGCCGAGGCTGGCGTATGGAAAACCTCGTCACCATTACCGATAGCCAGAAACAGTGCCTGTAGTGTGGTAAGTAATGGGCACTGGCACGTCATTGGTGG
>NZ_JBAHZB010000140.1:3282-7258 GCF_036697315.1 Alteromonas sp. 14N.309.X.WAT.G.H12 | reverse complement strand
GGTTATTCATTAATAATTGCATGGTTTCCACACAAAGGGCATCCAGCGGCTTGTTGGTCTCCCAGGTGCTACTAAGGGGAACTTCCACCGCCTGACCATTTTGTTCACCAATCATGATCCCCGTAACGGGCTTGCCAACCAAGGTCGCCCCATAGGCACCGAGTTTCATTGCTAGCAGTCTATCTTGGGAAACCGGTGAGCCACCACGCTGCACATGTCCTAGGATCACAGGCCTAACTTCTGTATGGGTGCGCGCTTCCAGTTTTTCCGCTAAATCATTAATCCCGGCAGGCCATACATTTTCGGCAAGAATGATGATATAGCTAACATCACCCCGTTGTTCACGACGTTCACCTAATTGGGACAAGATATCAGTTAAGGTGTCATCTTCATTTTTGAATAATTCGGGAAGGATTACGTAGTCAGCTGCGGATGCCAGTGCACCGTTAAGCCCTAGGAATCCGGCATGCCGACCCATCACTTCAACAAGAAAAATACGTTCAAAGGCATCGGCGGTATCACGCACCTTATCCACCGATTCAACGGCGGTTTCAATGGCGGTAAAATAACCAATGGTGGCATCGGTGCCGGCGATGTCATTGTCGATAGTGCCAGGCAAACCAATAATCTGCCCATCCCAAAAGCGACCTAGATGCTCCGCACCCCGGAAGGAGCCGTCACCGCCAATGACAAATAAGGTGTCGATACCTAACGCGTTTAAGTTGTCCGCTGCCAATTGACCGGATGTGTCTTGTTTAAACTCAAGACAACGGGCGCTGTGTAAAATTGTACCGCCCCGTTGTGCGAGGTTATGTACTTTAACGGAGCAAAGTTTCGTATATTCTTGCTTCAATAAGCCGTTGTAACCGTGTTTAAAACCAAATACCTCATAGCCTGAACGTTCACAAACCAGCACGATAGCGCGTATACAAGCATTCATGCCCGGCGCATCGCCGCCAGAAGTGAGTATTGCGATTTTTTTAGTCACATCATATCCTTAACTGTTTTACGCAGATAAATTTTCTCATGGTGGCTGGGAAAGAACAAGAATGTGTCATGGTTAGCGTTAATTTTTGTGTTGCAGATCAAGTATTCTAATTTAAGTGTCCCACGGTATAGTAAACCCGAAACAGGGTAATTATGTCACACTGGCTTACACTTAACTCACTGCGATGCTAGGTACGATTAGTTAAATTATACAGGCGTTATTGGTGATGATGAAAAAATACTTCGTGGTGATATTGCTTGGGTTATTGATTGGGTGCAGCAGCAAACTAGCCTATAACAATATAGACTGGCTCGTTTACTGGTACATGGATGATTATATTGAACTGACTAATCAACAAGAAGCTATTTTCGACCAACAATTGGTTGGCTGGATAGATTGGCATCGTAGTGAAGAGTTGCCTAAGTATATTCAGCATCTTCAACAAATACGCCGGGATGTCGCTGAGAACAAACTAACAGAAACAACAATTACAGCCCATTACCAACGTTTAACCGCCCATTGGGATCGTTTTCGCAAGGAAATTAGCCCGCCACTGGTAGACATAGCGGAAACCTTAACTGACGAACAAGTTATTCGATTATTTGCAGCATTAGAAGCCGATAATAAAGAAAGAGAAGAAAAGATTGCAGAGCGACAGGCCTTACCTCCCCAAGAACAACTGGATAAGCGAATTGAGGGGATGGTGGAGGATATGGAAGCGCGAATAGGTTCACTTACGACACAACAACGTCAAATTGTGGCTAAATTTGCCCCCCAGTTTACCGCCTCATCGTCGTTGTGGTTAGGGTATCGCCGGGAATTACAACAACAAGCGCGACGGCTTTTTGCTACACGACACACCCGGGATGATTTTCAGGATAAATTGTTAGCGTTGCTTTTGGATCCGGAACATTATCGCAGCGAAGCCTTTTTAGCCGCTTGGGAACACAACCGTACGTTACAAGCGCGTATGGCCGCAGCCATTGCACAAACCCTTACGGCAACACAAAAAGAAAAATTACTCACCGATATTGATGAGCTCATCGATGATCTTAAAGGGTTATCAGGCTAGTAAGGGCTGTAACTTAGGCGGCTCTGCCAATAAAGCCCCGGATTTCCTTTTTTAATTCATCGAATTTTTGCTGGTAGTGGGATTTCATCGGCATACCGGTTAGAAGGGTATTTAAGCGTCGACATTCGTTAACTAAAGCGGGCTCGCGGGTTGTGTTTTTACTTATGAGCTTAAGAATGCACTGGAGAAGATTTAATGCCACACCGGTATTAACTGGCGCAAAGTGTAAGGCCCGTCCAAAGGATAAATATGCCGCATCGAAATCGCCAGCCTGATAATGGTCAATGCCTTCTTTGTTGTGCAGCATGTATTGTTTTTGATTATCACTGGCTTTGAGCTTATCGGCATGGATAAGGGTATTTTCAATGGCATAGTGTTTTTCATTTACCAGGCGCATAAGGTTTTCAGCTTCGTCATACTCACCGAGATCAAAAAAGACTTTGATACTGTCTGGGGCATAGAATACCGGATACGCATCATATTTTTGCTCAATGGCATCCTGACTGCTTATGATAGAACGTTTGGCATCGGCTAATTTGCCGTCAAGTGAATACACTCTGGCGTCAATGATTTGTTCGTAGATAACGAAGTCAAAATTATCGTTTTGACGGCAAAGGTATTCATCGAATTTCCCCCGTTGCATTGCCAGAAGGGCTTCTTGCTGATAACGATTTTTAATGCGTTTATCGTCGGCATGTTCAGCGACATCAAGAATACTGCGGATATATTCACACCAAATGCCCGCATGCTGTTGCATGGTTTTACGCGAGAGCTGCCAAATCGCCTGGGCACTTTCGCTTGCTAACACAAAATCCCGGTGCTTGCGGGCGATCTTACATGCGGTGATGTGGCGGGGAATCGAGTAGGGTGAAATTTTAATGGCGTGGCGAATGGTTTTTAATGCGGTTTCGCCGTCATTGGAAAGATGCTGACATTCTGCAAGGATGTCGTGGGCTTCGGCACTAAAGCGATTTTTCACTAAGACAGATTCGGCAATGGCTTTGGCTTCATCCAATTTATTCATTTTTAGCAAGTTTTTCGCCTGATAAATACGTATCCATAAAACATGGTGATCTTTATCAAACTGGGTGAGTAATTGATTAACCTTATCGTACTGTTCTTGCTTCCAGTATATCTCTATGAGTATTTGCGCCAAGGTTCCCCGATAGTGGCTATTAGCTGAAAATAAGGCCTCGGCTTTTTCTTGGGCTTGTTGTTCGTCGTCATCATGGAGGGCTTGGAACACAGGCAAGAGATTTTGCCGTTTTTTCCACGCCCGATTCAGTCGTGCTTTTATTTGTGCTTGAGAAAAAGGTTTAACCAGATAATCGTCGGGGGAGCGTTCAATGGAGCCTAAAACGATGGGGCGGGTACTATCTGCGCTAATCAGCATAAAAATGGACGTTGGCCTAAGAAGCTTTTTACTTCGCAGTTCTTCGATAAATTCAAAACCGTTTTTCTTCTCAGTACCTAAGTGTAAATCGGAAATGATAATATCAAATTTTCGTTTTCGGCATAACGACAGGGCTTGTTCCGCAGAGGGTTTGGTTACAACCTCTGTAGCGCCCATATCATGGAGTAACCCACGAAGAACAAGCAGGAAAGGGCGCTGATCTTCTACAATCAGTACTCTTTTATCTGCATAATCCATAGTCGCGTTACTCACCTGATTCTACTTTCGTTCAATGATCGGGGTTGCCAAGTCAAAATACAAGTATTCAATATAGTACGTATTGCGCTTTAGTTATTCACTAAAAGGCCGATAGGGTATGTATGAACGATTTTAACGCCGATCTCTCCAACCCAAGCCCTGCCACTACCCGTGTATCTGATCTGGAATGGTCAGGTAAATTATCCCGTGCGTCATCAAATCGCGCCTTGTTTTCCTTGCTTTTGGCAATGCATTGTCAGCCTGG
>NZ_JBAHZB010000140.1:1894-3272 GCF_036697315.1 Alteromonas sp. 14N.309.X.WAT.G.H12 | reverse complement strand
GCCTGGCAATACGCCTATCAGCATTGAAAAAGATAGTGAAACCCCCTCCACGGATAAAGGGTTTCCCGAACGATTAAATCATTATCCACGTTCCCCTTTATCAGCCAATGACGAGGCTATCTTAGCGTTAAAAGTGAGTGCACAGCTAGCGCAGCAGGGACAAATGGCGGATTTAGCACTGTGGAACACGATGCACCCCGACCCACTCAGCGCGTTTAATGATCCTACGCACATTGATAGCGAGGTCAAATCAAACTGTAGTTACGCGACCCAACAATCTTTCAAACACCCCCAATCGACGGTGCTTAGTGGCGATCCCACACAACTGTCCGAGTTGATTGAACAGGCTGGCGATCTTATTTCTGCCTAAGGCTATTTGGCAAAATCAGTGAAATCTGATATATTGCGCGCCGCATTTTGCACTGGTTTTACGTTCCAATCAGCAAAGGTAACAATTTATTATGTCTAACTATATCGTTTGTGCGATGTATAAGTTCGTGGCGCTTGATAATTTCGAAGCCATGCGTCAACCCCTCCTTAAAAAAATGGAAGAGCAGGGGATCAAAGGTACACTGTTGCTAGCTAATGAAGGCATCAATGGCACCGTGTCTGGTTCTCGCGAAGGTATCGATAATTTGCTCGCCTACCTTAACAGCGATAGCCGAATAAACCCCATTTCCACCAAAGAGTCACTGCACGAAGAACAGCCGTTTTACCGTACCAAGGTAAAACTGAAAAAAGAAATTGTGACCATGGGCGTGGAAGGTATCGATCCCCGTCATACCGTAGGCACCTATGTAAAACCTACGCAGTGGAATGACCTCATCAGTGATCCTGAAGTACTGGTTATCGATACCCGTAATGAATACGAAATTGAAATCGGGACATTTAAAAACGCCGTTGATCCCCACACCAAAACGTTCCGGGAATTTCCTGACTACGTAAAAGCGAATATGGATCCCAAACGTCACAAAAAAGTGGCCATGTTTTGTACCGGAGGTATTCGCTGTGAAAAATCTACCGCTTACTTAAAAGAACAAGGGTTTGAAGAGGTGTATCATCTGGAAGGCGGCATTTTGCAGTATTTGCAGGATGTGCCTAAAGAAGAATCTCTGTGGGAAGGTGATTGCTTTGTGTTTGATAATCGGGTTGCTGTGAACCACGATTTGGAAAAAAGTCACTACGAAGCTTGTTATGCCTGTCGTTTACCCATCACCGAAGAAGATAAGCAATCGGATAAATACGAGCCAGGTGTCAGTTGTCCTCATTGTTATGGCACGCATTCAGAAGAGCAAATAGCCCGTTTTCGTGAACGTGAAAAGCAAGTGCAACTGGCAAGAGCCAGAGCGGAAGAACATGTAGGTACCGAAGCCCGTCT
>NZ_JBAHZB010000140.1:0-1882 GCF_036697315.1 Alteromonas sp. 14N.309.X.WAT.G.H12 | reverse complement strand
CAGAAGCGCAGCGAAAACGAGCACTGGAAGCGAAACAAAAAGCCGCGCAGTAGACACTGGGAAAGTTGAACGTTACACTGCGAACATTGTATGCAATGTTTTTAGGATTTTTAGTGAGCACGCAACTTTCAGAAGAGAAAATCGCAGAAATTAAGAAAGATTTTAGTTTTTTCGACCAAGATGGTAACGGTCAGATTGATCTTACCGAATTCATCGAATTACTCACTGTTCTTTCGCCCAAAACCAAAGCCAGTCATGTTGAAGAGGGTTTTAAACTTATCGATAGCAATAATGATGGATTTATTGATTTTGACGAGTTTCTTCAGTGGTGGCAAGAAGCGTGGTGGGAATACTAAGACTGCGTTGTGATTTCATATAGCAAGCGGGTGATGGTAACCATCACCCGCTTTTTTTATTCATCATCATCGATGATTTGAGAGCGTTTTTTCTTTTTGATTGGCACATTGCCGATATCTTCGCCTTCCATGGTATTCACCCGTCTCTTCGCTGGAGTGGCTTTTACTTTGTCGTTGCCGGCTCCCGCTTTTGATGACGTTGCGTCTTTGTGTCCTTGCTTGGCAATGTGTTTGCCGCGGAACTTGGCCGGATAGGTGTCATGGGAACAACAGGTTAGGGGGTAACTCACATGAGCGCTGATGGCAAGGTAACTCGCCCAATCCCGAGGCCCTACCAGTGAAATGGCGACGCCTTTATCACCGGCTCGCCCGGTGCGACCGATACGGTGAATATATTCATCAGCTTGTTTGGGCAAATCAAAGTTAATGACTAAACCGACTTTGCGTAAGTCTAACCCCCGGGAAGCCAGATCGGTGGTCACCAGCACACTATGTTGACCGCGACTAAAGTCGTTCATGATGGCCGCCCGGGTGTGCTGTGGTAAATCACCACGTAAAGCAATGGCTTCTTTGTGTGATTCATTTAACAGTGCTGCCAGTCTATCTGTATCCTGACGTGTAGCGGTAAATACCACCGCCTGATTATAGTCATGGGCATCAAGTAAGGCTGTGAGTAATGTGTCTTTGTGTTCTATGTTATCGGCAAAGTACAGGGTTTGGGTAATATCCTGATGGGCTTCGGTTGCATTGCCGATAGCAACGCGAACCGGAGATTTCAATAACTTTTCTGTGAGATGATCAAGGGCAATATTATCTAAGGTCGCGGAAAACAACATGGTTTGGCGTTTTCGGTGATCCGCATACTGATTGATAAGATTAAGTTGTTCGGCAAAACCCAGATCCATCATTCTGTCAGCCTCATCGAAAATGAGTACTTCTAGGCCGTTAATGAAAAACGACTTTCCTTCTAGATGATCTGCGACCCGGCCAGCGGTGCCAACGATAACGTGAGGGCTGCGTCTTAATACTTTGGTTTGATCATTGAAGTTTTCGCCGCCGACAATGAGGGCGCATTGAATACCCACCGGTGTTGCCAAACTGCGTAGTTCACTGAATACCTGCTTTGCCAGCTCTCGTGTGGGGGCCAGAATAAGGGCACGAGGATCTTGTTTACTTAAGGCTCTTGTGGTCATTAAGCGATGAACAAGGGGGATCAGAAACGCCAATGTTTTACCCGAACCGGTTTTCGATGACGCCATAATATCCTTACCCTGCAACGCCGGTAAGATAGTGCGCTGCTGGATATCCGTCATTGTTTCTAAACCTTTATCGGTCAGACGCTGAATAATTTTGTGGTGTACGGGTAAATCTGCAATTTGCAAGGGGATGCCTCATGAATAACGTTAGCCGTATTATCCATGAATGTTTTGTGAAGTGAAAGAAGAGGGGCGGAAATTACGCCCCTTATTTGCGATAAAACGAAGCTTTAAACGTTAAAACTGCATTTCAGGTACATTGTCTGGAAC
>NZ_JBAHZB010000013.1:53925-58607 GCF_036697315.1 Alteromonas sp. 14N.309.X.WAT.G.H12 | reverse complement strand
ATTAACTGCAATGCGATACAGCCACGTATAAAACGCACTGTCGCCTCGAAAGTTCGGTAAGGCGCGGTAGGCCTTGATAAACGCGTCTTGAGTTACATCAGCAACATCACCCGAGTTTTTCACGTACCTTGATACCAAATGCATTACCTTGTGCTGATAACGTGTCACCAACAAATTAAATGCATTTTTATCACCGTGCTGTACCTTTTCAACGATTTGTTGATCGGTTATCTGCTCGCTCATCCGAGCCATTTCTCCTTAACATCTACTACGTAAAACAGCTCATGCAAGCAATGAGTAGACTGTATATATTTTAAAAAGTTCGCTTTAAAGTGCGGCCTATCTCTATTTTATCAACAAATATCGAAAAAAAAGCCCTCAAATGCCGTCGCCTCTTTGCCTTTTGTCTCGCATCATTTAGACTTGCCAAACCTTAGCCTACAAATAAACCGCTAAAATAACATGAATTCAGTGACTTCATCACTACCTTCTGCGGATCAAAAAGGAATCGAGCACCGTTGCGACGTACTTATTATAGGTAGCGGCGCCGCCGGACTCAGTCTCGCGTTAAAATTAGCTGATCACTGTAACGTGATTATCTTAAGCAAAAGTGATCGCAATGAAGGATCTACACGCTACGCTCAGGGCGGTATTGCCGCCGTTTTCGACGAACATGACAGTATCGAGGATCATGTCGCAGATACGTTAAATTCCGGGGCCGGTCTATGCGACGAAGCCGCCGTACGGTTCACCGCCGAAAATGCGAAAGATGCCCTAAACTGGTTAATTAACCATGGCGTTCCTTTTGATACCGAAACCAATGAGGATGGAGAAAAGCGATTCCATCTTACGCGAGAAGGCGGCCATAGTCATCGACGCATTTTGCATGCGGCTGATGCCACGGGAGAAGCCCTTCAAATTACGTTGAACGATGCCGTATCGGCCCATCCCAACATTCAGTTTTTAGAACGCTACAATGCCATTGATCTGATTAAATCCCAGCGCAATAAACGGGGTTGTAACGGTGCATATGTGTGGAACCTAGAAGCGGCCCATGTAGAAGTGGTGCGTTCCCGTTTTGTGGTATTAGCAACGGGCGGCTGCAGTAAAGTTTATCAATACACCTCCAACCCGGATGTTTCCAGCGGCGACGGTATCGCCATGGCCTGGCGCGCCGGTTGCCGGGTGGCCAACATGGAATTTAATCAGTTCCATCCAACCTGTCTTTATCATCCCCAGGCACGCAACTTTTTAATATCAGAAGCCCTCCGGGGAGAAGGCGCACAATTGTGTCATCCCGATGGCACACGATTTATGCATCGTTTTGACCAGCGAGGCGATCTTGCGCCCAGAGACATTGTTGCCAGAGCCATTGACTATGAGATGAAGCGCTTAGGTGCGGACTGCATGTATCTGGATATTAGCCACAAGCCCGCCGATTTTGTTATCAAGCACTTCCCAAATATTTATAAGAAGTGTCTTTCTGTGGGCATTGATATTACCCGCGAGCCTATTCCTGTGGTCCCGGCGGCCCATTACAGTTGTGGCGGCGTGATGACAGATTTTAATGCCAAAACCGACTTAGACAATGTTTACGCCATAGGCGAAGTCGCCTATACCGGCTTACATGGCGCTAATCGTATGGCCTCCAATTCACTCCTTGAGTGTGTGGTTTACGCCGCAGCCGCAGCAAGGCACATTATGGCAAACTTAGACAATACGTGCAGCCATGAGCCCATCGCGCCCTGGGATGAGTCTCAGGTCACCGATTCAGATGAAGAGGTTATTATTCAGCATAATTGGCACGAATTACGCCTGTTTATGTGGGATTACGTGGGTATTGTTAGAACCAATAAACGCCTCGAACGGGCTTTACGACGGATACAATTGCTCAGTCAGGAAATCCATGAGTATTACGCTCACTTCAGAGTGAGCAATAACTTGCTGGAACTACGTAATCTGGTGACAGTGGCAGAACTTATTGTACGCTGCGCCATGGCCCGTAAAGAAAGCCGTGGACTGCATTATAATGTGGACTACCCTGATATGCTGCCCACACCCGCGCCCACCGTCTTACGGCCTGACGAACACGATCAGCACACGGAGCCAGGCTCACTGTCCACCTAGTTACCCGCGATACCTATCCTTGCGCAAGGGATCCATTGATATGTGCCGACCCACCTTCGTCATTAATTAGGCTAAAGTGGGTTTCGCCATTCTCTTCGTAGGCCAATAACTTGGCATTTCCCGGCAACAGCAAAGGCTTTTTAAAGTCACATTGCACGGAGATATGCTTTACCCTGTCTGCCACCTCAAATTGACTCACGCAGTATGACAATGTCCACATTCCATGAGCGATAGCCTGAGGAAAACCAAACAAGCGCGCGGTGGCAGCATACAGGTGAATAGGATTGGCATCTTTTGACACCTTCGCGTAACGACGGCCCATATTAGATGGCGCAGATAAAGCGGCTTTGAATACGTACTTTTCACTTAGCGATTCGTCCTGGAACGTTTTTCCATGTTCTTTACGGGGAATTTTTCCGCCAGTATGGGGCGCTCGGGCGCGCACCAAGTAGGTAGAACTCGCTTCATAGCACGGGACCTCAGCCTGCATAACACGCGTATACATGTGTATATCCCACCCCAGTTTATGAGCCGTGATCCCCTCAAACCCCACAGAAAAGTGAAAAGGCGCCTGAATATCTAACGGACCAAACTGTTGAATACGATTAGACCGATGAATCAGCCCCAATAAAGGAAACGGACTACGCTTGTGAGATAAGCACGCCATATGCATGGGCAGGGAAACCGCCTGTAAGAAACACGGATGCACAATGTCCATATTGTCCCAATCGGTCAATTGACAAAACTGTTGATATTGGGTTGCATCGAGCGTACAGCACTGTTGATGGGTAATGGGCGGCAACACAGGGGGCTTAAACTGGGTAAGCAACCGTTTGTCAGGGCGATGCAACAGCGCTTTCAATAATAAAGACATACTCTCCCCTAAATCGATGACAGGCGGTGATGGTGAACATCAATAATTAAACGCGCCAATCTTCGGTATATCTTAGGCTCGCACTCTGCGGGAAATACCCAGCGGTGATGACGTTTGCCACTCTCATCCACCAATGCCAGATAGAGGACGAAGGGCAAGAGCCGACTTTGTCCGCTAATCTGATAACAACACGGCGGTTTTTTACCCCAACCTTCATGCCAACGATATCCGGTCACACTCACAAAAACAGGCGCTTTAGCAGGCTGGGTCATTTTCATTAACACAACCCCTATTCCCCATAACCATAAAAGCAAAAGTACAGGGGTATCAGCGGGCAAATAGATTTTCACAGAAAAGGGAAGTGAAAGGTAGGCAAAGGCCATACATCCCACTAACCCAAATACGGCAAAATGCCGCCAATAGGCGTGGGAATGAATAAAGCTAAACTTTGACACGATTTAAAACAATCGCCACCATATCTGCCAACTCTTTATCTTCACACTGTTGATGACCCATAAACCACGCAAATAAATCAGGATCATCGCTCGTTAGCAAACGTTCAAATGTTTCTTTTTGGTGTTCATCCAGATCATCGAAAGCTTCTTCAACGAAAGGTAAAAAGAGTACATCTAATTCCAACATGCCTCGGCGGCATGCCCATTTCAATCGGTTAAGTCTTTTTTCAGTAAACATGGTTGTTTGGACCTCAAATTCGAACGGCGACACTATACCATGAGATAAGTGAATTTCTCACTGACCTTTTTATCAGATCCAGTCAAAGACTTGTTAAATAGGAATTTCCCCCCATAGTAGACACAGACAAATTGGTTTGCAGGAGCCCCCATGAAGACACTCGATCATCTCTTAAACATTGACCACAATTTTATGATGCCGTTACACAATTTCACTGTGATATCGGTCACCGGGGAACAACGGGATGACTATCTTCATGGACAGCTTACCGTGGATACCAAAGCACTGGATGACCATGAGGTTAGACGGGCGGCACATTGCGATTTTAAAGGTAAAACCTGGTCTTTAAGCCTTGTGATACGTCACAAAGAAGCCCTATGGCTAAGCATCAATAAAAGCAGTGCAGAACATACGTTGGCCCAGTTGAATAAATACGGCGTGTTTTCCAAAGTCACTATTGCCCCGTGTGATGACACCCAGAGTGATGACACATTAAAGCATTTCGCATTTTCAGGTCCCATGGCAGAACAGTGGCTAACCGGTCACTTCGGCAGCCTTCCAGACGCGCCGCTATCATCCGTTCAACATGATACTGGGGTCCTGATCCGTCTTGACCACCCAGACAATGTATTTATTGCCATATTAAACTCGCAGGGAGTTGATGCTTTAAATAGCAGTGATCTGCCCAATCAGATAAAAGCCTACAAAGACACGGTCTTCGAAGCCCTCAGTATTAAAAATGGGATCCCCGATATCTCCGGGGAAGCAGTCAACCAATTCGTCCCCCAGATGATGAATGTACAGGCGCTAAACGGCATCGACTTCAATAAGGGGTGTTACATGGGTCAGGAAGTGGTCGCCCGAACCCGCTACTTGGGGAAAAACAAACGCGCAGGGTTTGCCCTTTGCTTCCCCGAGGCCATCGATGTTACCGTAGGTGACAGTATTGAGATTGAAGTGGCGTCAGGATGGCGACGAGGTGGAACCG
>NZ_JBAHZB010000013.1:51907-53915 GCF_036697315.1 Alteromonas sp. 14N.309.X.WAT.G.H12 | reverse complement strand
AAACCTGGATAATGGCGGTATTACCCAATGATACCACAGCGCAAGACCGGCTTCGTCTTGCCAAAAAGCCGGACATAACAGGAAATTTCACGCCTCTCCCCTATACTATAGAATAGTCACGTTTTAGCAGAATGTTGGTGACTGTATGTGTACTCGCTGCGCGCATTACATTCTGCGACGACGAAAATTCACGTGTCTTTAAGACACCGTCTAACAGGAAAAATTATGACAATTACGTCTGACAGTGTGGTTACACTTCACTATACCGTATCTTCAGAAGATGGTACGACATTGGATTCTTCAGAGGGTAAAAAGCCCTTAGTTGTATTACTGGGTAAGAAATTTCTTATCGAGGGATTAGAAGAAGCATTGGTTGGCAAAAACAAAGGTGAGACATTCAAAGTGGATGTCGCCCCTGAAAAAGGCTATGGCGAACGGTCCGATCAGCTAGTGCAAAGTGTACCTAAAACCATGTTTGAAGGTATGGACGTAGAAGTCGGCATGTCTTTTCGCGCCACCTCTGACGGTGGCGAGCAATCGGTGATCGTGATTGACGTCAGTGACGACCACGTTGTGGTAGACGGCAATCATCCTTTAGCCGGAGTGCCATTGAAATTTGACGTGGAAGTGGTGGATTGTAGAGAAGCCACTGAAGAAGAAATTGCCCACGGCCATGTACATGGTGAAGGTGGACACGACCACTAATATGCCCTTACGGACGCTGCCGGCCTAGCCGGCGTCGTCTTAAATGGCGTCTTCGTTATGTTCACCGGTACGAATACGTATGGCCGACTCCACCGTGGTAACAAATATTTTACCGTCACCAATCTTGCCGGTTTTAGCCGATTTCTCAATGGCTTCAATAGCCAATTCAACCTGATCATCCGCCAAGACTAATTCAACTTTTATTTTAGGTAAAAAATCAACCTGATACTCGGCACCGCGATACAATTCGGTATGCCCTTTTTGTCGACCAAACCCTTTTACTTCAGTGACGGTCATGCCTGCAATACCCACGTCGGCAAGCGCCTCACGAACATCATCCATTTTAAACGGCTTGATAATCGCTTCTATTTTTTTCATATCCTGCTACTCGTTGTTGGGTTAGTTTAAATAACTGATGCAAGGTAGTTTGCTATCAATCTAACTTAGATAATATCATGGGGTAGCCGGAATGCTAACCTCCACACCGCGATTATTCTAAGTCGTAAATTAATTACTGCGTATAGAACAAGCCTTTACGAAAACAATAAGTATTCGACTCAAGCCGTTTACACTACATTATATACGTTATTTTTTTATTTTTAGGTTACGCTAAGGGTAATATTCACTAAAGGCACTTTCGGCGATGAAAAACAATACTGGGCTTTCATTAATCGAACTAATGATAACCGTAGCCATTGCAGCTATTTTACTGACCGTTGGCGCGCCTGGTATTCAGTCTATTCTTCAGCAAAACCGTGTTATCGCTGCGATAAATGATATTAGCAGTGCCACCAGAACCGCCCGCTTCACCGCCATTGATCAGGAACAAACCACCATTTTGTGCCCCACCAGCGACTACGAAACCTGTGGTACCGACTGGAGCCTAGCGAAAATGGTATTCATGGACGACAACGGTAATGGCAATCGCGATACCGATGAGACCTTACTCTTGTCCACGGATCCCTTAGGAAGCGGATTGGAAATCTCTGGGATCAGCCAGGCCTTATCATTCACTTCTGATGGCAGTGTGAGTACTGCCGCCACTATTACCGTATGCCCTGCCAGTGGCGATAACACGGTAGCCTCTGCGGTCATCGTTAGTCTATATGGTCGTGTTACCATTGCTAAAGACAGCAACAATAACGGCATAAAAGAAGACAGCAGTGACAATGACTTGTCATGCGGTAGTTAGCCTTAGTTCCAACAACTCGAAGGTGAGTAATGCCCGCCTTGATTAACCCATAGCTCATCGCATCCATCACCCAACCATTCGTTTCGTGTGGCCGTTAATTGATAGGTGGTT
>NZ_JBAHZB010000013.1:0-51897 GCF_036697315.1 Alteromonas sp. 14N.309.X.WAT.G.H12 | reverse complement strand
AAGTATAACTTGGCACATCAGGGACAGATAACGCGCTTTGTTGTGCATACTGGCTGTTTTTCAATCGATAGTTAATTTGCTCTCCTTGCCATCGCAATAACTGATTTCTCGCTTTGTTGACGTCTTGCTGCTGAATAATATGGGTAAATCCTGGCATTGTAGCCAACGAGAGAATGGCTACGATAGTTAACGTTATAAGCAGAGATAATAATGTCCAACCGGTATTTTTCATCATAATTCCTTCCTTAGGTACAGCTTACGTCAATGGGCCCGCCGTTTAAGATGAGAACACTTTACCAAAACAGCAATGTAATCCTGCTGACAAAAAGGATAGTTCTCGATGGAAAGACACGGCTTTACACTTGTAGAATTGCTCATTGGGCTAGCCATATCCGCCATACTGCTGGCCATGTCGTTGCCAGCGATGCAACAACAACTGGCGTTAATGCAGCTGTCCAAAGTCCTCGACGGAGGGCTGAGTCAATTTCGCCGCGCCCAGGCGTTGTCGGTATACTCCGGTAAGGATGTGGTTGTAGTTGTTGCCTCAGGCACAAACTGGTGCTTAGCCACCACAACGGCAGTGTGTAATTGTCAGGTATCTGGGGACTGCATTTCACCCGGCGAACTTCCGGCATTATCCTATGTCTCCCATCCCAATATTACCCTTACCGAAAACACCTTGAGTCCGGCCACACATACCCAATTTACCGGCGGTATTGGCACCAGTGAGGGGTATGCTGGCACGCTCACGTTTAAGTCCTACCACCTAACAGGCAAGCTCATACTCAGTAACTTAGGCCGGGTAAGAGCATGTATCGTGGAATTTCAATACGGAGCTTATGACAAATGCTAGTGCGCTCAGATGGCTTCACCTTAATTGAACTGATGATTGCGTTAACGTTGGGGTTAGCGGTTCTCGCAGGTTCCGCCAGTCTTACCGCCAGCATTTATCACTCACAACGCATGCTCCTGAACGGGCTTTTAATGGAACAAGAAGTCAATCGCATCACAGCACTAATCACCTATCATCTGTCAGCAAGCGGCTTTCACGGCGATGCCCGAAATGTGCTTTTTAGTGAAAAGAAAAAGGCCCATACTTTTGTTGTATCCTACGAGGTATCTCAACACCCGGACGAATTCCCCCAGTCGTGCCTGCTATTTGCCTTTGATGCAAACAATAACGGCGTGCTAGATACCAGTCCCGGTGATGAGAGAAAGGGCTTTCGATTACGTGACAATGCGCTGGAAATGCGTATTGATGGCAAGACATGTTCACAAACAGGCTGGCAGGATCTGACTCAGAGCTCCTTGGTGTCTGTGAAGGAACTGACATTTACCCAGAGCAGTTATGATCACGGTATCTCACTGCATATCGATTTAACTCTGGCGTTGACCACACAGCCTCAGATAATGCGAACAACCCATTTTAGTACGGTGCTCCCCTATGGTGATTAAACCCAAAAAGGTCATGGGGGGCATTTGGTTAGGCACCTCGGTTTTATTAATGACCACAGTCATTTCAGTGACCAGTGCCCTAGCGTTGCTCATTATTGGCCTTAATGAGCAAGGAATATGGTCTGAGCAACAAGAGACATTACAGGGCTCGGTGCAGCTTACCCAAGCTCAATATGCAGCCAGATTGCTACACCTTCCCTCCTGGAGTTCGGATCTTCCTGCCGATCTGGCAGCGTCATTATCTAACATTAGCCATGAAATAATTAACGGCGTCGAAGTTGATGTGGCTACGGTCACGGTAAAACAGACAAATGGCCTTTTCTCAGTATCTCAGCAACAGGATATTGTCCGTTTTCCTCTACTGTTAAATATTCCCCCTGCGGGCCTTATTCTTGTAAACGGCATTACCAATGGGGCAAGTTTCACCTTGTATCTGCCCTCGTCAACGGCCCATCCTGTATACAGCTACTCACTGTGGGCCAATCAGGTTATTGATCTGTCCCAGGGAACCCGTGTCAGCTGTGATCCGCTTATCATCGACAAGACCCACTGCCTTGGGTCAGTATTAAGTCAATCAGCCCTTAAAAATACGGATATCAAAGATAACGATAGTTACCTTCCCCTTGATGCGTTGGATTATTTATTCGGTACCCACATTGATGACATCAGTGATGACACCCTCAAAGCAATTCCTTGGCAGATAACGACCTCATGCACATCATTAGACCCCTACGCCCTTTTTATCTGGGTAGAAGGAAGCTGTATCTTGTCTGACGTAGAGGAAATAGGCTCGCCGGCGCAACCGATTATTCTCATTATTGAAAATGGCGATATTGTATTAAAAGATGAAGCCAAAATTTATGGCCTTGTTGTGAGTTTGCAAAAAACGAGTCTGTTTTCACAGCAGGTAATCATGCACGATTCAAGCATAATAGAAGGGAGCCTGATCCTAAATCATAGCGCCACTAGCAACAGTGATATCCAGGTGAAATATGATTACCCCCTGTTACTTAAATTGCAGCAAATGCCCCAACTGCAACAACTTGCTCGTGTACCGGGAAGTCGAAAACGATGAAGATAGCTTCAGCATTCCAATGTTCAGGTTGGGCACTCATTGAAGTGCTTCTTACCATGATTGTCACCAGTGCCACGCTTTTAGGAAGCTTGCATCTATTAGAAGGTTTACAAATCACTGAACGGGCGATACAGCAACGACATGAAGCGTATTCTGTCGCCTCCAATTTCAAAGCGCAGATCCTTGCACGTGATCAAAATGGTCTTAAAAGTGTCGATTTTTTTCAAACTTTAACCACTGATTTTGCCTCTGGCCTCACCGCGGGTGTGGTTGAGCGTAATATTGGCCTGCATATGCCCAATCAACAATACACGGTGACTTGGACAACCACGCCTCAGTACACCCATGAAGGAACCCTCTTTGCCAGTGCACAAAGCGGTGGCGCGCCCTACCCTTTAATGAAAAGCGCCACTATTGGCGTAAATTGGTATACAGAAGATGGCACATCAGTGACCATCCACACCCAAGTGGCAATACTTCACCCTCTCGTTGATACACGCATTGACAAGCTATTACAACTTAATCAAATTCAACCCGGCCCGTAATTAACACGACCAACAATACTCATCACTGCTGATACTACCGCTATTGTCCTCATCCCAGGCTTTTCGACCATCGCTGTAATACCATAACGCACCGTCTGTCGCCTGACTGGAGCCGCTAACGGGAGTGGCTTTAAGTACAAAATCCACCGCACTGGCACTATCAATGGTTAAGGTATAACGCTTATTAGATTCGGTTTCAGACGCCGGTGACCAGGTAGAAAACACCGTGGGACTGCCAGTGTCGGCGTCTCCGCTGGCGGCGCCTTCGTAGGAAAAAGTACCGGCATGATGCCGCTCCATGGCAGCAGCAAAGGCCATTAAATCCGATTGTGCGGTTTTACGGTAGCTCCCTTGGATAACATTTTGGTAAGTTGGATATCCTATTGCCACCAGTATTCCCACAATGGCAACAGTAACCATCAGTTCGATGAGGGTAAACCCTCTGTTTTTCATAACCATGTCCTTTGCTATTCCCTTTCTGTATCCGTGGACCAGCTGTTTTGTTTCACTCGTTCAAACTTACCAAGAATGTTTTCCGCCAAACAGGAAAATACCGACGTACATTCCTCCTCATCGCCGTCATCATCCACTGTAATAACCGTTGAAGCACATTCGGTACCCACACAAATTACCGGATTTGTCACATCATCGATAAGAATTGTAGCTTCTGGTGCTATGCCCGTTTGCTCTAAATCCGCATAGCGATCTGAACTGTCAGTCTCACCGTCGTTATTCAGATCAGTGACTGCATTGCCGTTAAACATGTTAACTAAATATGCTCGGCTGCTACCGGTAGGCGGCGCACATTCACTCTCAGAACTTGAGGACGGTATATAACTTGTGAAAAATATGCTGTAATCAATGATTAACGGCGAAGACAACACTTTTTCTCCGGCTGTTTCCAGACTGATATACCAACCAGATTTAGTGGCGAATAACGTTGAGGCCATCTCCTGGGTACTGGTATCAGAACTGGTTAGCAAAGATTCAGTGGCATCGTACAATGAGGATTCGGTGACATCTGTGTCAAACTCATAATTGCCATCACTATCATGTTGGAAAACCCCGGTATCCTTCAAGAAATAGAACCTGTCTTCTACCACATCATCTAATGGTGATGCACGCCAGCCAGATCCGATCGCCACGCCATAATACAATTCATCACCCAGCGACACTTGAGCCACATCCGGCCCATAGTAGAAATGACGGTTCTCCGCTTCCGTGGACCCACCAAAGTCAGCAATACGTGCCCCTTTAATAAAGTCGCTACCGGAATTTCCATTGTAGATATCCAGCCGGAACAATTGCCCGCCCATATCAGCAACATACATATGATCAGCATAGCCGTCGTTATCACGGTCGATTACAGAAATACGGCCAGGTATGCTGTATTGCATATCCTCTAAATTGAGATCAGCGTCTTCATTACTGGCATGCCACAAGAGGTCGCCGGTGTCTGCATCAAACATAAACACGGCGTTGCCCATTGAATCTGCATCTCGGGTGGTTTTGGTATCTTGCCCATCGTCATATCCGCCGCCCACAATCATCACATTTTTTTCCGTGCTGCCGATCATGACTTTGGTGATGGTAGGAGAGGACCAGGTTTGACCTAGTTTTTCTAGCCCTGTCTCTCCGCCGCGAATGGCAAACTTCAATTTTGGCGCGGTTTTATTTGTAACATCAAACACATAATAGTTGCGTCCGCCTCTGCGCATGCCCAGATACAAATAAATATCATCTCCGACGCTGCGCGTTACTATATCGCCATCTAACCCATAGACATGAGTATAAGACGAGGTGTCGAGATAAAAATCATAAAGATTCGGTAGTAATTCTTTTGGAATAATCGCGAAATTCTCGCTGCCAGTTTCAGGATCAACGGAATGTAAAAAACCTTGGTTGGTCGCTACAAAAACCGCCGAATCCGTATCACTGTAATTAACAATCACCGGTTGAGAATGTAAAGGATCACCCATTTGCTGACGGGCATCTGTCGAGCTACCGTCGCCATCAGAATCTTTTACATCAATTCCCCGCGCCCATTTTAATAGTTCTGTACGCAACGAATCAGAACTGGTGATGGCCAAATCGGTATAGGTAATGTTTGTGTTGCTTTCACTTAGCTCGTTAGCACTGCTAATAATAGAACCGGCATCCTCAAAAAAGTAAATATTCCGGGAAGTGGTCAACTCATTTGCGGCGCCCCCGTCCCCCACTTCATTTCCATCAACAGTGGCAGACCAATAGCTTTGAGAGGTGTCACTAAAATAGCCAGTGGATGAATCTACCGCTTCAGCCCCTTTCGAATCTAAAATGGTATCACCACTGAGCTTATATTTTTTTAAGTTACCCGGCCACATGGTCGTTTCAGACGGTTTGAACACAGCAAAATAAAGTTCATCATTATGGGTAAGCCGGTTTAGCTCGTTCACCGCCACACCAGGAGACACAAATGTAGCATTCGTATCGGTAACTGAACTTAGGATAGTCTGAAACGCCGTTAGCAACTCTTCACTGTCGTCGGCTTCGTAAAAACCACCACCACTGTAAAGCGCCAATTGATTCAAGAAATCGTTGGCCGAGGAATTTGCTGCAAATCCAATGGTATGGGTAATTACCCGCCTATCGATGACCGATGTGTCGCTGTCACTGATATTGCTGACTAAATCGAGGCCGCACTTCTCACCACCACTGCCTGAACAACTACTGCCCAATAAGGTTTGGATCTTAGTCACACTGTGGTTGTAGTTTGCCTCACCGTCAGAAAGCAAGACTATATGGTTGTTTGTTTGACACTGTAAGTCGGTCACCGGCGAAATGTAGGTTGCGCCACTTGGTATATATTCGTTAACGCAATCGGCGTCACTCAGGTTATCTTCATCACAACCCGACGGACGCACAGGATCATCGCCTAAATAAGAGCTGCGATGACTGACCCGAGTGGCTTTACGCACCGTTGATGATGTACTTGAGGTTCCTCGCGTTAAGCCATAATCCACATCTTGCCCGCCATAGTAGAGCGTAGCTTCATACAAGGTATCCACAATAGGTGTATAGCCACTTGCTGAAAGCTCATCTACTTTACTAATTAGGGTTTCACGTACCGTCGAGGTAACGCCCGGTGTGGCGGAGCCGGTGTACCGGATGTATAGCTGGGGAGCTAATGATTGGCTACCACTATACGAATACGCCCCCCTATCGCCCACAAAATCACTTAAAATCAACATAATATCGTTGCCGGCAGACCAGCCGCTTCGACTGAAAACTTCCTCAAGTACACCGCTCAAGTCCGGCGATTGTTGCTCCACCTTATGACTGAAACTGGGCATTGACCAGCTGACACTGCTAGTCTTAGCCATATTTTTGAGCATATATCGAGTGTATGAGGAAAAATCATCGGCATCATCGGTGGCAGCCGCCTGAATATTCATTGACGCAGTTCCACTGTTGCTGCCATAGGGAGTCAGCACCATGTAAGCTTCGGCAATCTCCGCGTCCTGAGGTATATTCACATTGGTAAAGCGCAAGCCAATATAGGCGTTGCTACTGGAATTCATGGTTAATTCTGTGCCCGTTGATTCCTTACCGTTGTTCTTTTCCTCAGCATTATTCGACTCGGATGAAACCTGATAATTCCCCTCACCACTCACACATCCGGTGGCAGTAGACTCATCGTAAGTAACCACTAACTGCGGCGAACCTGTGGAGCCATAATCCGCCGCTCTAGCCTTACGGGAACTGGAAGTATCAAGGCTTGAGCCTTCAATGATAAGCGATAGCGCTTGTCCACCACACCAGCCCGGTTGATCGACAATTTCTTGGATCACTTCAGAAAAATCCGGTGTGCTCACCACTTCACCTGAAATAGGAAATGCATTGTCTGTATCCCACACCACTTCACTGCTTGTTTTCGTACGTAAGGAAATGTTACCCGTGGTACTTTCAAATTCTTCGCTGTCTTCGCTCAATTCGCCAGAAATCGTTAAGGTAGAAGCAGAAGAATTAACCTGAGCAGAGGTGAACCGTAGTAATGCGCCGGTAATAGTGGCACCTTGAGGAATGTTCATTTCGGTAAAGCGAAGACCTGTTGTGACTGGCGTCACGCCATAGGTTAAGTAAACGTAATTGGATGAAACATTTACAGAACCTGCCACTTCGTAGGCATCATCGCCACTGTCAGCGGTAGACGTAATCAACTCAGGATCCACGGAGTCATCAATGGCCTGTACGGGGTATAAAATCGGCCCGCCGTAATCAGAAAAGCGCATCAAACCGGCATTAATATTGGTGGCCGATTGCAGTGCTTCTTTTAAAGCGTCCTGCACACGCAGCATACGACTTTCAGAAGTCCCATCCTTTGATGTCATACTGCCCGAGGTATCCATGATAAACAACACATTGGGGTTGTAGGTGACTGAGGAGTCCGTCGTTCCCAAATAGATATCCAAGTCATCTCCCCATGCTGCGAATCCAATACAACTCCACAACACAATCGATATTACATAGCGGTACATTTTATTCATTGTTTTTTCTCCTACTGCGAAGCCGGTGCAAGCACCGCAGCGGTAACCGTATTTGCAACAACCGTTGCACGCTCTTCGACCTTTCCACATCCTTTAATCACAAACACGTGGCAAGTGATATTGCTTCCACCAATAACAGTGCTAGATCCGTCACAGGCTTGCTCGCGAACGAAAGCCGTTTTTGACCAGCTTGTTGTATTCATATCCGTTTGGTAATCACCCGTGCTTGTATGTTCAATACCCACAGCTAATACATCTGATGTTACTTGCCGATCAGTCCATTCATCATCGAAACAACTTAACGTATCGGTATCCGGATCAAACACTGTCCCTTGGCGAGCCTCGGTCAGTGGATCAGTTTTTGTATCATCAGTCAGTAAAACTTCATCTTCAGATTCAAAAATCACACCGGCCAGCGCAGCTTCTGCTGCATCAAAAGCCTGACCGGATCGCTGCATTGATACTGCCATTTTGTTTTGGCTTAAACTGGAAGAAACCGCACTGACCCCCAAAATCGTCAGTGACAACAAAACCAGCAAAGCCAAAATCAACACGACGCCTTCCTGGCGTACGATGGATTTCATTACAGACTCCTCACAAAATTTTTCATATTTCGTAGTGCCAGTGTTTGCGTAAATACCTGAAAATAGTGACTACTATCGGTGGTCACTTCTGACTCATTGAGTACTGCAATATCCCGAACGGCCAAATTACTCACCAAAGCATCATCACTTTTAATCAATACACCAATGCGTAGCGCAACCACTTGTTGATCGTTACTTCGCAAGGTGGCTAAATCAGATGCCGTTACGTAGCGCACTGGTTGCCCTTGCGATGTAGAGATATCATCAGTAACGCCGTACTGCACCTGAAAACTTTCCACATTGTCCATCAAGACAACAGAACGGGAACTTACCACTGCTGAACGCAATCCACGCAAGACGCGGCCATCGTAGCCGGTACAAAATAGCTGACCGTCTGACACATAATATTTATTAACCACATGAAACTCGGTATCCGTTGCGTAGCCAAAACGGTTGCCCGTACAATCTTCGTTGCCAAGGAAGTTAATCACCAGTTCGTCGTTGCCACCACCGGAACCTTGCGTGGCGCCAAGTGTGCTATTGCCAATATAGTCGCCAGCCAGTCCAATGGGTTTGTTTTGAATAAATGCCGCCTCAACCAAGCTGTCGTAGGTACTGTCAACCTGTGCGACCACATCATCATATCGCCCGGCTTCCATAAGATCCCGATTCAGCCTTTTCATCACAAAGCGACCGGATTCTTGCACCTGTGCCACCACCTGATTGAGAGAATTGGTCACTCTGGAACTCACCATGGTCTGAATAACTGCACCGCTGATCACCAGCCCTAAGACCAATGCAATCATCAACTCAACAAGTGTAAAACCCCGTTGCCTCATAAAGTAATATCCTTAACAACGCAGGCGTTGCTGTCGGAGGAATCGGAATTACATCGGGCGTTTAGTGTGTATTTTTGTTTGTCGGTATTTGCAACCGGCCAGGTGAGGATAATATGAATACGAGAGCCGCTAGAACAGGTATCAGTATCGCTGGCAATGCTGTCCGTACAGCTCACCTGTAGTGTCACCGAATCATTGGTTTGCACGGCGGCACAGGACAATGCCCATCCGTCGTATTCAGCCATCTGGGCTTCAGTGCAGGTGTTGCTTTCGCAATCTGAAATACTGGATGGGAGACTTAGACAATGACAAGCATAAAGATCGTCGTCGGCGCATGACAAGGTAGAAAAATTATAATTGTCAGCATCGAAATAAGCATTATTGACAACCAAGCTATCACTGGCCGTCGCAGGACGCGCAGCCGAACGAAGCCGCTCTGCAACCTGTTCTGCTACAAGCTCCGACTGAGTACGACTAATGGCATCGCGATTCGCAAAAGAACCGACAAACTGTAATGAGGCTACTCCTAGCAATCCAATTGCGAGTACAAATAGCGTAATTAAAACCTCAATGAAGCCGACACCGGATTGATGCTGTTCCAACGCATATTGGCGCATAACCCTATTACCTATTCCCAAATAAACTTATCCCGCAATTATGTTAGTTTATCGGAATAGAAAAATAAGTATCAGCTTTAAATGCAGCGTATTGAATATGATAAGACAAGACGGGGGCAGTCTAATGACTAGCCCACCTGTTTAACCCGCAGCTCTTTAGGCACGGCGAATTCCACGTTTTCTTCCCGGCCTGCCCGCTCAGAAGCAGACTGTGCTCCCCACGCTTTTAATTGGGCAATAACGCGCTGAACAAGGACTTCCGGTGCAGAAGCACCTGCGGTAACACCAATGTGTTGCACGCCATCTAGCCAGGATTTTTGAATACAGTTTTCATCGGCAATTAGAAATGCCTTGGCACCGACTTTTTCCGCCAGTTCCCGAAGCCGATTGGAATTTGAGCTATTTTGTGCCCCCACAACAAATAAGACGTCACAATCTGAAGCCAGATCCCGTACAGCATCTTGCCGATTCTGGGTTGCATAGCAGATATCATCTTTACGGGGACCATTTATTGCTGGAAATTTAGCCCGTAGCGCATCGATCACATCGGCGGTATCATCCACCGACAACGTGGTTTGACTACAAAAATATAAATGCTGTGGATCTTTTACCGTCAGGTTTGCCACATCGGCGCTCGACTCCACCAGGTAAATTCCCCCTTCTGGATTGTCGTACTGCCCCATTGTGCCTTCAACTTCAGGATGCCCCGCGTGACCAATTAAAATACACTCGGTACCCGTTTTACTCGCGCGGGTTACTTCCATATGCACCTTAGTGACTAAGGGACAGGTGGCATCAAAAACCTTTAATCCTCGGGCGGCGGCTTCTTTACGCACGGTTTGCGACACACCATGCGCCGAGAAAATAACGATACTGTCATCGGGCACCTCGTCGAGTTCGTCAACGAATTTCGCACCACGCTCTTTTAAGCCATCCACCACAAATTTATTATGCACGACTTCATGGCGAACATAGATAGGCGGATTAAACATTTCCAATGCCCGTTCTACGATAGTAATAGCACGGTCTACGCCAGCACAGAAACCACGAGGATTAGCAAGATGTATTTGCATGATTGACTCCTGTGTTAGCCTTTATTTTGCGCGGGCAACACATCAATAATTTCCACATCAAAAATAACCGTTTGCCCCGCAAGCGGGTGGTTAAAATCAACCGTTACTGAATCACCGGCCACACTTCTGACAATGCCTGGAACTTCGCTACCATCGGGTTGGGAAAAAGCCACTATGGTGCCTTCGGCTAATTCTAAATCGCTGCTAAAACGACTACGTTCCATGTGATGAATATTGTCAGGATTCGGCTGCCCAAAGGCGTCATCAGCGGCCAGTGTAAATGCTTTTTTCTCGCCTTTTTTCAGTCCCAGCAAACAGGCTTCAAAATTCGGTGTCAGGCTACCATCGCCCATAACCAATTTTGCCGGTTTGTTGTTTATTCGTGTACTGTCAGCGGCGGAACCATCTTCCAGTTTAAGATCAAAATGCATAATCACTTCAGATTGTGCATCGATAATGTTTTCGCTCATCTGCCTGCTCCTACTTCTCGCCGCCGTTGTCATTCTTTGCGCTTAGCATATCAATAATTAATAATGCTGCGCCGATAAAAATCGCACTGTCTGCCAAGTTAAAGGCTGGCCAATGCCACTGCCCAAGGTAAAAGTCGAGAAAATCGATGACATACCCGTGCATTAAACGATCGTAGACATTCCCCACCGCGCCGCCAAGAATAAAACAAAACGCCACCGGTAACAGGCGCTGTTGTTTTCCTGCTTGCTTTAACCACCACAGGATCACCACGCTGACCGCAACCGCAATGGCAGTAAAGAACCATCGCTGCCAGCCGGAGGCATCATGGAGAAAACTAAATGCCGCGCCATAATTACGAACATACGTCAGATTAAAAAAGGGCAATACCTGTATTGATTCGGACAATGACATCTTGCCGATCACTTCATACTTGCTCCAAAGATCAAGTATAACAACAACAACGCTTATCCAGAGAAACCGTAATCCGGTATCAGTCAGTAATTTAGGCATACTGTCGGGTTTCCCCTTCACCATCGACGTTGGTAACACAACGACCACACAATTCTGGATGCGCGTCATGTGTCCCTACATCATCGCGATGATGCCAGCAGCGAACACATTTTTTGGCATCGCTTTTTGCCACTTCGATAGACAAACCTTTCACCGTGGTGTCTTTAGCCGTATCAGGCTTATCAACAAGCGGTGCAAGTACCGCCGAAGACGTAATCAATACGAAACGCAGTTCATCTTCCAGTTTTGACAGCAAGGTGAAGAGTTTTTCGTCGGCGTACAAGGTAATGTTAGCTTCCAGTGAACCACCCAGCAAACCGTCTTTACGCGCCTGCTCCATGGCCTGATTCGCCGCATCTTTTACCGCCATCACGTCATGCCAGAAGGCATCGTCAAAATCGCCGGTGGTAGCAAAGCCATCGAGCCCTTCATACCAAGATTCGGTGAATACAAATTCACTGCGCTCTCCCGGTAACGCTTCCCAGATTTCCTGAGCAGTAAAACTGGTGATAGGCGCCATCCAGCGTACCAACGCTTCGATAATATGGTACAAGGCGGTTTGACAAGAGCGACGGGCATTGCTGTCGCCTTTCGCCGTATACTGTCTATCTTTGATAATATCCAGATAGAAACTGCCCAATTCGATAGAACAAAAATGGGTTAACTTCTGCGATACCACCAACATGTCGTATTGACTGTAGGCTTCGATAATTTCTTGTTGTAGTTGGGCAGTACGCGCCACAATCCAACGATCCAGTGCCACCATGTTCGCCGGTTCTACCGCATCAACCTTTGGATCAAAACCGTTAAGGTTCGCCAGTAAGAAGCGGGCGGTATTACGTATACGACGGTACGCATCGGCGGCCCGGTTAAGGATCTCATCACTTACCGCAATTTCACCGCGGTAATCCGTTGACGCCACCCACAAACGCAAAATATCGGCGCCTAATTTATTGGTTACATGTTGAGGTGCCACCACGTTGCCTACGGATTTAGACATTTTTCGGCCTTTGGCATCCACAGTGAAACCATGGGTAAGGACTTCTTTATAAGGTGCATGGCCGTGCATGGCCGTCGATGTCATCAAGGAGGACATAAACCAGCCACGGTGTTGATCCGACCCTTCAAGGTACAGATCCGCACTGGCAGGAATATCATCCCGACGGTCGACAACAAAATAATGGGTCACCCCAGAGTCAAACCATACATCAAGAGTATCTAATACCTTGTCATACTGATCCGCATCGTCACCCAGTAATTGGGCATCGTCCAAATCCCACCAAGCTTGAATCCCTTTTTCTTCCACGGCCTTGGCCACGGTTTCGATGATTTGTGCAGTTTGAGGATGCAACTCACCGCTGATACTGTGCACAAATAACGGAATAGGCACGCCCCAAGTCCGCTGACGGGAAATACACCAGTCCGGACGGCCTTCCACCATTTTTTCAATACGATTTTGGCCCCACTCAGGGATCCACTTGGTTTTTTCGATTTGTTCTAACGAAGCTTGACGCAGCCCTTTTTTATCCATGCTGATAAACCACTGAGGGGTGGCACGGAAAATAATCGGCGTTTTATGACGCCAGCAATGAGGATAACTGTGTTCGTAGTTGACGTTTAACAACAGATTGCCGTTTTCTTCTAACTTTTCGACAATGGATTTATTTGCCTTAAACACAAATTGGCCGGCAAAAATCGGCGTATCTTCTTTATAAACCCCGTTATTTCCCACCGGGTTATACACTTCAATACCGTATTTTTTACCCACATTAAAATCGTCAACACCATGGGCAGGCGCTGTATGCACTAAGCCAGTACCCGAATCTGTGGTAACATGTTCGCCTAAGATAAACGGCACGGTAATATCCAAAAACGGATGCTGAACCACTAGGTTTTCCAGTGCTTGTCCTAAACAAGTCGCCACCGTGGTAAATGCGTCTATGCCATAGCGAGACATACAGCTTTCCACCAGATCTTCGGCCAGAATAATCCAATCTCCACCGGCAATTTCAATCAAGCTATAGGTCAATTCAGGATGCAAACTAATTGCGCGGTTAGCTGGCAGTGTCCAAGGCGTGGTTGTCCAAATCACCGCCGAGGCATGGTGCGCGCAAAGCGCGCTTTCCTCTACCCCAAACGCGTTGGCAATTTTCGCCGTATCCGCCAGCGGAAATTTGACATCAATAGCAGGAGAAACCTTGTCTTTATACTCCACTTCCGCTTCAGCAAGGGCCGAACCACAATCTGTACACCAGTGAACCGGTTTGAACCCTTTTTCTAGATGGCCTGATTCAACAATTTGTCCTAACGCACGAATTATGTCGGCTTCAGAACTAAATTCCATGGTTTTATAGGGCTTATCCCATTCACCAAACACACCTAAGCGTTTAAAGTCGGCCATTTGGCCATCAATTTGCTTTTGCGCATACTCACGGCATTTTTGACGAAATTCAGCCGCTGATACCTTCACACCCGGCTTACCCACTTTCTTCTCCACCATCAATTCAATGGGCAGACCGTGACAGTCCCATCCGGGCACATAGGGCGCATCAAAATCAGACAAGGTTTTGGATTTAACGATAATGTCTTTGAGGATTTTGTTTACCGCGTGACCAATATGAATATCACCATTCGCATAAGGAGGGCCATCATGCAATATAAACGGTTTTTTGCCGGCTTTCGCTTCACGAATTTGCGTGTACAAATTCTTTTCCTGCCAGCTTTTAAGCATTGCCGGTTCTCTTTTTGCGAGGTTGCCTCGCATAGGGAATGGCGTCTCCGGTAAATTCAATGTGGGTTTGTAATCGCTCATAAACTCGTTATTTCCGTCCACCTGTCGTTGCGATATTTCGCAACAATTTGATTAAATTTGTGTCAGAGAATTAGCAAAGAGAGCCTTGGCTATCTCTGCATCTCGCTGAATTTGCTGTTTTAACACCTCAAAAGAGGCAAATTTTTTCTCGTCTCGAAGTTTCTTTACCGGATATACGTGAATTTGTTTTCCGTACAATACCCCGTTAAAACGGAAAATATGCACTTCAAGTTGAGTCCGTTTTCCTTCCACCGTAGGTCTTGTTCCAACATTGGCTACGCCGTTGAAACGTTTGCCATCCACGTCCACATGCACCGCAAAAACACCGTCAATGGGTGAACGGGAACGCTTTAAAAGCACATTTGCCGTGGGAAAACCTATGGTTCTACCTTTTTTCTCTCCGTGCACAACCCGGCCTTCAATGACAAAAGGACGACCTAACATGGAATTGGCACGGTTAAAATCGCCCCGGGCAAGGGCTTCTCTTACCGCGGTGGAACTTATCCGGCATTTATCCACCATAAAACTTTGCGTACTGGCGACATCAAACCCCAGTTTTTTACCGGCTTGTTGTAACATGGCGAAATCGCCTTGTCGCTGGCGTCCAAAGCGAAAATCATCGCCCACCACAAGAAAGCGCACACCTAAACGTGCCACCAATAACTCTTCAATAAACGACTGAGCCGACTGCTTAGCAAAGTGCTTGTCAAAACGTACACACAAAAGTCTGTCCACATTTTGTTCTTTCAACAGGGTGTACTTTTCTCTTAGTGTACTCAGTCGCGCTGGCGCGGATTCCGGGCTAAACACTTCTTCGGGCTGGGGCTCAAAGACCATTACCGTTGAGGGGAGCCCCAGTTCTCTGGTTTTTTCGTGGACATTGGCCAATACCGCCTGATGCCCGCAATGCACGCCGTCAAACTTCCCAATGGTCAGTACACACCCACTGTGATCAGGGCGCAAATTGTGTAGACCGCGAATTAATTCCACTTGCTGCTGAATTCCTAATAACTGACGCTTTATTTATAAAGCCCGCGATTATAAACGACCCGAACCGTAATACCAATCGTTGCGCATGGTTTATCCGCCAATTGCTTTAAAGTGTCGAAGTCTCACGCCGAATACAAGTAATAATAAAACAAACGCGGACACCGCGGCACCTATGGTCATAGACACATGTTCGATTTGTTTAACCAGCGACAATGCATAAAATTTATCGCCCAAATTGAAATACTGAATCACCGCGGCCATGGCAACACTGGCAAGGATAATTTTCAAAACGAATCCCACGGTTTCCGGTTTGGCCCGATAAACGCCCTTTCGATGAAGGGTAACATAAAGCAAACCGGCATTGAGTGTCGCCGACAGTGACGTTGCAATGGCCAAACCAATATAGCCATACGGAATAGCGAAAATAAGATTAAAGACCATGTTGGCCGCCATACACCAAATCCCGAACTTAACGGGCGTTTTGGTATCTTGACGGGAATAAAAACCCGGCGCTAAGACTTTTACGAGCATAAAACTTATCAAGCCAAAGGAATAGGCAATCAAAGAATAAGAAGCCATCTTGGCGGTTTGCTCAGAAAACGCGCCGCGCTGAAAAATAACCGTAAGAATAGGCTCTGCCATAAAGGCCAGGCCCACAGCTGCCGGTATACCTAACACACAGACCATGCGTATGGCCCAATCCATATTGCCACTAAAGGCTTGTGGGTTGTTGGCCACATGATTGCGCGACAATGTGGGTAAAATCACCGTGGCGATGGCAATGCCAAACAATCCTAATGGAAATTCCAGCAAGCGATCAGAATAATACAGCCAACTGATGGAGCCGGTAGTAAGGAAACTGGCAATCAAAGTGTCAAGCAGCAGGTTTATCTGCCCTACCGACACACCAAAAAGCGCGGGGATCATCAGGGTTCGGACTTTAACCACGCCTGGATCTCGCCAACCCCATTTCGGTTTTACCAACACGCCCGCACGATATAGAAAAGGCAATTGAAAAGCTAATTGTACAATGCCCCCAATAAAGACTCCCCAGGCGAGGGCAAAAGCCGGTTGCGCGATATACGGCGTTAACCCGTATGCACAAGCAATGATACAAACATTCAGGAGAACCGGCGTAAACGCCGCCACAGCAAATTTGTTCAGGGTGTTAAGGACAGCCCCGGCTAATCCGGTAAGAGAAATAAATGCAATGTAAGGAAAGGTGATTTTCAACATGGTAGAAGCAAGTTCAAACTTACTCCCCGCTTCATCCCCTTCAAGCCAAGCGATAAACCAGCCTGTACCAAAAAGCGCGGTGACCACCGGCGAGCCAACAACGCCAAGTATTGCCACAACAAAAACAATGGCACCTAGGGTGCCTGACACCTTCGCGATAAAGGCTTTGAGTTCGGCCTCATCCTGTTGTTGATTCACTTCGGTCAGCACAGGAATAAACGCTTGGGCAAAGGCACCTTCAGCAAACAGTCTGCGTAAAAAATTGGGAATTTTATTGGCAAAGAAAAACACATCCGCAGCGGCACCATCACCCATTAGGCGCGCCACAACCACATCTCGCACTAGCCCTAATACCCGCGAGATTAATGTCATCACACTAACGATTAGGCCTGATTTTAACAATTTCCCTGACACGACACTTTCACTGAACAACAAATAATTGGACGCACACTATAGCGGATGCAGAAGACAGGGGGAAACACTCTTAAAAATTTATGCTTTAGGAGGGTGAATTCCATTTGACGCCTTGCTATACTTGCGCCCATCTCACGCAGGACGTGCCTTTATGCCTCTGGAACACTATTATTCTTACTTTTAAAGGAAAATAGTTTGACATTTATTCAATAGATAAGCATAATCCGCACCCTATTTTTTAGACATGAATTTATTTTGGGAGTTACACCTTGGCTAACATTAAGTCTGCTAAGAAACGTGCAATTCAGGCCGAAAAGCGTCGTCAGCATAATGCCAGCCGTCGCTCCATGACTCGTACAAGCATCAAAAAAGTCGTAGCTGCAATCGCTGCAGGTGATAAAGAAGGTGCACAAGCTGCACTGGCTACTGCTACACCGATCCTTGACAGAATGGCTACCAAGGGTTTGATTCACAAGAACAAAGCGGCTCGTCACAAGAGTCGTTTAGCGGCGCAAATTAAAGCGCTGTAAAACTGTTTTTCAATATAAAAAGCGCCGTTAGGCGCTTTTTTTTTGCCTCCGCTTTTGCCTCTGTCATTAATTCGTCACCCAATCGTCACTTAGCTGTCAATCAATAGACACAAAGCTGTCAAGTAACCCCCCTAATATTCCATTTCAAAGTCGTCACTTTGGAAAGTATATGAAACTCACTCACTATCGCGCACTTTGGTTATCGGATATTCATTTGGGCAACAAAGATTGTAAAGCCGAGTATCTTCTCGATTTTCTCAATCATGTGACCGTAGATACCCTCTATTTAGTGGGTGACATCGTGGATATGTGGGAAATGACCCGACAGTTTCGTTGGCCAGATGCTCACAATCAGGTATTACAAACCTTTATGCGTATGAGCCGTGAAGGAACCAAAGTGATTTATCTACCAGGCAATCATGATGAACCCCTTCAGTCTTACAGTGGCATGCAATTTGGCAATATCGATATCTGCCGAGAGTTTGTTCACACCACCGCGAAGGGAAAAAACTACCTGGTTTTACACGGCGACCAGTTTGATGGCGACGTGACCTTAGGCAAATTTCACGGCTGGATTGGCGACAAAGGCTACGATCTGCTGTTATTTCTTAATCGTTGGTATAACCGCTTCAGACAATGGCAAAACAACCACTACTGGTCCCTGGCCGGCTATATTAAACAACACATTAAAGGGGCGAATACCGCCATCGCTCGCTACCGCACAGCTTGCTGTCAACGGGCAGAAAAAATGCAACTGGACGGCGTAATTTGCGGCCACATTCACCACCCGGAAGAACACATTGAAAATGGTATTCACTATGTCAATGACGGCGACTGGATAGAAAATTGCTCTGCGCTAGGTGAAGACAATCAGGGCAACCTGTCGTTAATTTGCTGGACAACACAAATGCAACAACATATGTCCGTTACTCAGCTAAAGCCCCGCGCAAAAACCTCGAAAGCAGCGTAGCTGTCATGTAACTGACAACAAAGTACAGAAAAAACGTCATATTAGGCTGTTATCGTTCGTCCAAAACAACGAGATTGATTATGTTTACCGTTGATGATGTATTAACGCGCCACTATCCGCAGGTTGTGGATAAGCCCTGGCTATTTAAATCCCTTTCTTTTGTGTTGCGCCATCTTCTTCATGAACGGGAGATGTCCGAGTTCACTGCAACTTATCCCCATTATGAAGATATCGATTTCGTCGAACAGGTATTGGAATATTTCAATATCAGCTATTCCACACGGGATGTCGAAAAAGAGCGTATTCCTTCTACTGGACGGGTTGTTATTATTGCCAATCATCCCATCGGCACCTTAGATGGCTTGGCATTAATAAAACTGGTGAGCGAAGTGCGTCACGATTTAAAAGTGGTGGCCAACGAAATGCTCATGGCCATTAAACCCCTACACAACATGTTGCTGCCGGTGAACAACATGCAAGGTGGCACACCTAAGCAACACCTTCATGCGATCCATGATCATTTAAATAGTGAAGGTGCCATTTTGATTTTTCCCGCCGGCGAAGTCTCCCGCTTACGGCCACAGGGAGTGCGAGATACACGCTGGCACACGGGCTTTCTTCGCATTGCTAAACAAACCTCAGCCCCTGTACTGCCAGTGTATATCGACGCGAAAAACTCACCGCTATTTTACGGCGTGTCTATGATTTACAAGCCCTTGGCCACCGTATTGCTGGTCAAAGAAATGTTTAAGCAGCGTAAAAAACATCTGCCTATGCGGATCGGTGAACTCATTCCCTGTGAAGCTTATGCTCAGCTCACCCTACCGGTGAAAGAACAAGTGAAACTCTTCAAACGTCACTTGTACCGTATAGGCAATAATCGCAAAGGCGTATTAGCCACTCAGGCTCCCATTGCCATGCCGGAAGACAGACAAGAATTGACTCGGGCCATTAAACAGTGCGAATTACTCGGTCATACCACGGACGGCAAACACATTTATCTGTATCAACACACAGGGTGTTCGCCAATTATGCGAGAAATCGGGCGCCTACGGGAAATCGCATTTCGTGCCGTAGGTGAAGGTACAAACCGACGAAGAGATATGGATCCTTACGACTCTCATTACTATCATTTAGTGTTGTGGGATGAAAATGATTTGGAAATCGCAGGGGCGTACCGGTTTGGCGATGCCGAAATTTTATCACAACCCGATCATCCCACAGGGTTATACTCGGCAACCCTCTTTGATTACCACAAGGACAATCACGGGCTTTTTGCTCAAGGACTGGAGCTTGGGCGCAGTTTTGTGCAGCCCCGCTATTGGGGAAAACGTAGCTTAGACTACCTGTGGTTTGGTATTGGTGCGTTTTTAGCTCGTTACCCTAAGTACCGCTATTTATTTGGTGCGGTTTCCATTAGTAACGCCTATCCCCAACCGGCAAAGGATTTACTGGTGCAGTTTTATCGCACCC
This sequence comes from Alteromonas sp. 14N.309.X.WAT.G.H12, assembly GCF_036697315.1. Lineage (NCBI taxonomy): Bacteria > Pseudomonadati > Pseudomonadota > Gammaproteobacteria > Alteromonadales > Alteromonadaceae > Alteromonas > Alteromonas sp. 14N.309.X.WAT.G.H12. The sequence goes on along the minus strand of NZ_JBAHZB010000013.1, from coordinate 31,777 downwards.
ACTTCCCGCCACAGTTTGGCAAGGCCACGTCTCGTATGCCGTATCAGGTGTCTTGCGATATGTTGGAAACCTTTACCGGCAACGATTACAAAAAAGAATTTTCTGAGTTAAAGCATTTATTAGCCAATATGGGCGTTAATGTCCCTACCCTGTACAAGCAATATACCGAAGTTGCCAAACAAGGTGGGGTTGCCTTTCTGGATTTTAATGTGGATCCGGATTTCAATGAATGTATTGACGGATTGGTTGTGGTGGATTTGGAAAAATTAACCGACAAAAAGCGTAAACGCTACTTGCAACATGTGGATATGGCAAAAACTGCCTGACACATTCATGCCTCCCTTTTTGGCTGCGGCACTTTCTTTAGCAGCCAAAAGCGGGATTAGTGGTGTTTTTTTGCGGGTGCTTTGGTAGGGCTTCGATAACCCATCCGGTTGTCTTCAGAATCTTTTGCTGTCATCACCAATGCACCCGACTTATCAAAACGCACCAAGCTACTATCTATGTTGTCACTGCGAAGAAGATAAAGAGGTTGTGTATAAATAGTGTCTTGCAAAGGGCGAATATCCGTTGCTGTTTTGGGTGTTGTATCAATCGTTAATACGTCCATATTCCTTCCTCTATCTGCGGCACACGCGACACTTACGTTAACGCCAATGATCACAACGAACGCTAAACCTATACGCAGTTTCATACTGATGCTGTTACTCGTCACAAAATGAAGATTGACTTAGTATTAAGCAAGTTTTACACCATGCATTCTTAGCGTTTAAAATCAACAAGTTACTAATTTAATCTAGAACCACTGGACGCTATGTCTTTTTTTCCGCATCATATTTGCGACAGCAAAGGAACGTTTATCCGTGATAAAATTTATCGTTTTAATCCCATTGGTACTAAGCCTTATATGGTTTGGGTATTTAAAAATCAACAACTGGAGTGTGGCTGAAGGAAAACAAGGGTTCATATACATTCTTGTTATATCAACGGCTATAGCGCTTTTTTACTCGGTGATGATGGTGTTAACCCACACCTAAATTTCGCCCAAAAAAAAGTGCGCATTAAGCGCACTTTTTTGGTTTTGATATCCCTTACTGATTCGCGTTGATCGCGATATCCGCTTCATTGCGCAGCGCGCTGACATAGCCATCGTAAAGCGATTGGCTATAGGAAGCGCCGAGACGTTGTTGAATATCGGCAAGGGTGACCTCATCAACCGTAGGCGCTGAATTAACCGCCGTTAGCTCCACAAGGGCAACATCCCCTGTGCCAAGTAACGTGACTTCCCGTGCGCCTTCTGATGAAGGTGCAAGGGTAAATAAGGTCTCAACCACTTTATGTGGTAACTCGCTATTAGCACGATTGACATTCTCAGCGGTTTTCCAGCTAATGCCTTTTTCCGCCAGCACCTCATCAATGGTATTGCCTTGAGCGAGTGCGGCTAATTGTTCTTCGGCCCAAGCCTGTGCGGCTTGTTGTGCTTTTTCGTCCCGTAACGAGGCCAGAATGTCTCCTTTCACCTCATCCAATGACTTGGTTCGTTGTGGCTCATGGGTTTTTACCCGCACAACCATGACATTATTATCGTCCAGCTCAATCACATCACTGTTAACGCCCTCTTCAATAAGTTCAGGAGAGAAGATATCACTGATAACTTGAGGGTAATCCACCTCTGCGGGCACCTTACTACGGGCAAATAACCCCGTTTCTTTGATTGGTTGATTGGCAATGGCCGCAACTTCGTCTAAGTTGTCAGGCACTTCAAAGGCCACTTCCGCCATACGGGATTGAAGGTCATAGAAAAGCTCTGTGGCCTTGTCGCTTTGCAGGTTATCACGAATATCATCGGCAACCTCATCCAAGGTTTTCAGCGATTCGGGTCTAATATCGGTCAAGGTGATGATGTGGTAACCGTATTCTGTCTCCACAACATCTGATACATCACCCACATTTTGTAATGCAAAAACCGCTTTATCAAAAGCATCTTCCATTAAGCCTGGGGTGATATAATCCAAATCCCCGCCATTTTCAGCAGAAAACGTGTCATCAGAATTCTCTTTTGCCACTGTGGCAAAGTCAGCCCCTTCATTGATGGTTTTTAGCAATGCTTCAGCTTTCGCCTTTGCAGCCGCGGCATCATCGCCCCGTTCAATCAGAATATGGGAAACACGGCGCTGCTCATCTTTACGATATAGATCCTGGTTTTCTTCATACCATTTGGCAATCTCATCGTCGGTAACCGTCACATCTTCTTTTAGATCATCCACAGATAAGGTGACATAAGCGACGTTCACTTCTTCTTCCGTATCAAATGCCGTTATATGAGCATCATAATAGCTTTGAATTTCTTCATCAGAAACGCTGGCGTTATCAGCAAAAGAAGCGGCATTAGCGATGAAGTAACGTGCATCACGGGTTTGCGCCTGCATGGAATACAGTTGCTTGGCTTCGCCGGGCAAAGCAAAATCTGAAATACCTAATGCACGGGTGAGTTGCTCGCGGGTTAACTGTGTGCGCAAATAATCGCGAAAATCACTCGGTTGAAACCCATTTTGGCGTAACAAAGCAAGATAGCGATCATTGTTAAATTTGCCGCTAATTTGGAATTCAGGCATATTGACGATGGTTTTGCGGATTTGATCATCACTGATACGCAAACCTATTTCTTCGGCCTTCTGCTGCACCAGCTTCTCGTTGATTAAGTCATCCAGTACACTTCGGCGAAATTGCTTCAGGTAACCTTCGTCACTGAACAATGCGGTAACGCTGTCGCCATACTGAGATTCCATTCGACTGCGCTGCGCTTGATAAGCACGCTCCAGTTCACTTAAGCTAATATCTTCGCCATTAACCGTGGCAGCCACTGTCTGGCCAGAACTATTCAGATAACTCCCAATACCGGCAAAGACAAAGCTCAGTACCACCAGACCAATGATAAGCATTGCCCAGGGGCCTTGAGAACCTTCTCTAATTCTTTCTAACATGACTTAATTTCAACTCCGTTGCTAACTGCGTTTCCCGCTGATTTTTTATATGGGTGCAGGGAAAAATAAGGCAAGATTATATCGACTCCATTCCTTAAACGCGACTTTTCCACCGCCTTTTTCGTTAATCTAAACTATTTAGTGGCGACTTAAAGCCTATTAACCATTATTGATTAAATTTTAAGGATGGAAAAATAAAAAAGGCGATGGTTAAAACCATCGCCTTTTGTCGAATCTTGTTCTGCTTAGTTACAAGCGTCTTTCAATGCTTTACCAGCTTTGAAAGAAGGAACTTTAGCAGCTGCGATTTGAATAGTCTCACCAGTTTGAGGATTACGGCCACTACGCGCAGAGCGTTCACGTACCGCAAAAGTACCGAAACCTACCAGTGCAACTTGATCACCTTCTTTAAGCGCTTCAGTTACCGCATCAGTAAATGCATCTAATGCACGGCCTGCAGCTGCTTTAGAAATGTCTGCACCAGCAGCGATTTGGTCGATGAGTTGAGACTTGTTCACAATTATAATCCCCTTCGATTGTTATTATACTCTTGTCCGAAAACAGTCATTGTCGTCGGAACGTTATAACAAGCTTGCTTATTACAATCAAGCTAACTGTTATATTGATTAAGGTTTAATGAATCGCTGCAATCCCTTTATAGACAAGGCTTCAAGCGAGTACGTTGTAAAGGTAACACAACTTCTAAGACTTGAAAGCCCTAAATTCAAAAAAAATAGTGAAAATTACGGTTCAACGTCTATTTTTTGAACTATTCCTAGAGAGAAAGGCTGAAACCCGCGAATTTATTGCGGTTCAGCCTACATCCGCCGTCACTTATTAGCGACAACCTGAAACGATTCAACGGGCTCTTGTAAGGCAATATCCAGTACATCATCTATCCATTTTACCGGATGAATGGCTAAATCCGCCTTAACATTGTCAGGAATTTCTTCCAAATCACGTTCGTTATCTTTTGGAATGATGACGGTTTTAATACCACCTCGGTGCGCTGCTAGTAGTTTTTCTTTCAATCCACCAATAGCCAGCACTTCGCCTCGAAGTGTAATTTCACCTGTCATGGCCACATCACATCGTACCGGGTTACCAGTTAATGTAGACACCAAAGCAGTACACATCGCAATACCCGCACTCGGTCCATCTTTAGGTGTGGCACCTTCAGGAACATGAACGTGAATATCCCGCTTTTCATAAAAGTTTTCATTAATACGTAACTTTTCTGCCCGGCTTCTTACCACGGTCATGGCCGCTTGAATAGATTCTTGCATTACATCACCAAGGGAACCGGTAGAGGTCATTTTCCCCTTACCCGGCACGGCAGTGGTTTCAATGGTCAACAAGTCACCACCCACTTGAGTCCATGCCAAGCCTGTAACCTGTCCAATTTGGTTATCTTTATCGGCCTTGCCATAATCGAAACGTTGTACCCCAAGGTAATCTTTTAGATTTTCCTGGGTAACCACCACCTTTTCGCTACTCTTACTGAGCAGAATATCTTTTACTGCTTTACGACAGATTTTGGATATTTCTCGCTCAAGGTTACGTACCCCTGCTTCACGGGTGTAGTAGCGAATAATACCAATGATGGCAGAATCCGTAATATCCAGTTCTTTTGCTTTTAATCCATTGCGTTCCATCTGTTTGGCAATCAAGTGATTAATCGCAATATTTAACTTTTCATCTTCGGTGTAGCCAGATAAACGAATCACTTCCATTCTGTCCAACAATGGACCGGGAATATTCATACTATTTGAGGTGGCTACGAACATAACATCCGATAAGTCGTAATCCACTTCAAGGTAGTGATCACTGAAACTACTGTTTTGTTCCGGGTCGAGCACTTCAAGCAATGCCGATGACGGATCGCCACGCATATCCGAAGACATCTTGTCGATTTCATCGAGCAAAAACAGGGGATTTTTGACCCCTACTTTGGCCATTTTCTGAATCAGTTTACCGGGCAACGAACCAATGTAGGTACGACGATGGCCGCGAATTTCCGCTTCATCACGCACGCCGCCTAAGGCCATACGCACATATTTTCTGCCCGTGGCTTTAGCAATGGACTGGCCCAGCGAGGTTTTCCCCACCCCAGGTGGTCCCACAAGGCACAAAATTGGCCCTTTGAGCTTTTTCACCCGTTTTTGCACGGCCAGGTATTCAACGATGCGTTCTTTTACTTTTTCCAGGCCGTAGTGATCTTCATCGAGAATTTTCTCCGCTAAGGATAAATCCTTTTTAACCGCACTACGTTTATGCCAGGGCACATTAGTCAGCCACTCTATGTAGCTTCGTACCACTGTGGCTTCTGCCGACATGGGCGACATCATTTTTAATTTTTGCAGTTCTGCCCGGGCTTTTTCTTCGGCCTCTTTGGGCATCTTTGCCGCTTCTATTTTTTTATTCAGCGCTTCAAATTCATCGGGGGCATCATCAAGCTCACCGAGTTCTTTCTGAATAGCCTTCATTTGTTCGTTGAGATAATACTCCCGCTGACTTTTTTCCATTTGCTTTTTCACGCGGGTGCGAATTTTCTTCTCAACCTGAAGTAGATCGATTTCGCCTTCCATCAGTGCCATCAGATATTCAAGGCGATCATTAATCCCTTTCATCTCCAGCACTTTTTGCTTTTCAGCCAATTTTAGTGGCATGTGCGCTGCCATGGTGTCAGCTAAGCGTGCAGCATCATCAATACCATTTAACGAAGTCAAAACTTCCGGCGGTATCTTCTTGTTAAGTTTGACATAGCCTTCAAACTGAGACACCGCTGAGCGAATCAGGACTTCCTGTTCATTCTCAGCAACAGACTCATCTTTAACGGTGGAGACTTCGGCGGTAAAAAACGGCTCTGATTGCTGATAGGCGTGAATTTCTCCACGTACATTACCCTCTACTAACACCTTCACCGTGCCATCGGGTAATTTTAAAAGTTGCAGAATGGTTGCTAGGGTACCAATTTGGAAAATATCATCCGCTTCTGGCTCATCCACACTGGCGTCTTTCTGCGCGACAAGAAAAATCTGTTTATCATTTTCCATAGCAGCTTCAAGACAGCGAATGGATTTTTCTCTGCCGACAAATAGCGGTATGACCATATGGGGATATACAACTACGTCCCGCAAGGCAAGTACGGGGATCTCAATGCGATCGTCACGCTCTACTGTCATACGTGTTCTCTGTTTAATTCAAAAGTATTTTTTATATGGGGATGTTACGGCAAAGTTCAAACAAAAAAGCGGTATCATCCCTGTTTGTTTACCATTATCGATTTCTAAAAAGGGTGCAACCTTTTTATTTAAATCCCCAAAGAAAAATCAAAAAAAAAGGCCCAGCTGGGCCTTCTTATTATCCATTACCGGTCATTATTCTGACGCAGCTTTTTTCTCTTCATTTTTGTACATCAAAATCGGTTTGGATTCGCCTTTAATTACAGACTCATCAATAACGATTTTGCTGACATTTTCCATTGAGGGAAGATCATACATGGTATCAAGCAGTACTGCTTCTACAATGGAGCGTAATCCACGTGCACCGGTTTTACGTTGCATGGCTTTACGGGCAATAGCCTGAAGGGCATCATCTCTAAATTCCAGCTCTGCATCTTCCATGGCGAACAATGCGCCATATTGCTTGGTGATGGCGTTCTTAGGTTCACGGAGAATCTGAATCAACGCATCTTCGCTAAGCTCTTCTAAGCTGGTTACCACCGGTAAACGACCAATAAATTCAGGGATCAGTCCGTATTTAACCAGATCTTCCGGTTCGACTCTCTTAAATAAGTCACTAACCTTCCGCTCGTTGTCTTTAGACTTCACTGAAGCGCCAAAGCCGATACCCGTATCTTTATTCGCCCGTTGCTCAATGACCTTGTCTAAACCGGCAAAGGCACCACCACAAATAAACAGAATTTTCGAGGTATCCACTTGCAAAAATTCTTGCTGAGGATGCTTTCTACCACCCTGGGGCGGCACGGATGCAACAGTACCTTCAATCAGTTTCAGTAATGCTTGTTGCACACCTTCACCGGACACATCCCGGGTAATAGAAGGATTGTCGGATTTACGTGAAATCTTGTCAATCTCATCGATATACACAATACCCCGTTGTGCTTTCTCGACGTCGTAATCGCATTTTTGCAACAACTTCTGAATGATATTCTCAACGTCTTCGCCCACATAACCCGCTTCAGTCAGGGTGGTGGCATCAGCCATTGTAAAGGGTACATCGAGCAACCTCGCCAATGTTTCTGCAAGCAATGTTTTACCACTACCAGTAGGACCGATAAGCAAGATATTGCTTTTTCCGAGTTCCACACCGTCGTGAACATCACCATTACGTAAACGTTTATAGTGGTTATATACTGCTACAGACAGCACTTTTTTAGCGTGCTCCTGCCCGATTACATAGTCATCCAGATGCGCGTGAATTTCCTGGGGTTTAGGTAACGCATCCTGCTTTTGCTTCGGTGCTATTTCTTTTATTTCTTCGCGAATAATGTCATTACACAGCTCGACACACTCATCGCAAATGAAAACGGACGGACCCGCTATAAGCTTTCTGACTTCATGTTGGCTTTTGCCACAAAAGGAACAGTATAAAAGCTTGTTGTCTCCGTCACCGTTCTGTTTGTCACTCATTACTTTTTGCCTCTGCCTTTCCTGAATAAACAATAAAACGCGTTACTACGCAAATTCAGGATTACTATAACTATACTACTTAGTGGCGGCTGCGTCAGATCGATTTGTTAAAATCTGATCAATCAGGCCATATTCCTTGGCTTCAGAGGCACTCAGGAAATTATCTCTGTCTGTATCCTTCGCGACAGTGTCATAATCTTGTCCTGTGTGCTGGGCCATCAAACGATTCATCTTCTCTTTGATACTGAGAATTTCTTTTGCATGAATTTCAAAATCGGACGCCTGCCCCTGAAATCCACCCAAAGGTTGATGTATCATCACCCGTGCATTAGGTAAACAATAACGTTTGCCCTTTGTGCCACCAGACAACAAAAATGCGCCCATACTGGCCGCCTGACCAATACACACGGTACTGATATCAGGTTTGATGAAGTTCATCGTATCATAAATTGCCATGCCTGCCGTAACAGAACCGCCAGGAGAATTAATATACAAATAAATATCTTTCTCTGGGTTTTCAGCTTCTAGGAAGAGCATCTGTGCGACAATCAGATTCGCCATGTGATCTTCCACCTGCCCCACCAAGAAAATGACGTTTTCTTTCAGTAGACGGGAATAAATATCGTAGGAACGTTCACCTTTAGACGTCTGCTCGACGACCATGGGGACTAATGCATCTTGTGGTTCAAATGGGTTTATCATATCTACCTTGATTTCTTAGCGTTAAAAACAACAATGCTCGGAAGTTTCCGAGCATTTAAGCAGTTGCTGACAGGATAAGTCAATCAGGGGTAACAATTACGCCTGCTTGTTCATAACCTCGTCAAAAGCTTTGGTGACGTCCTGAGTTTTGGCGTTTTCCAATACCCATTCTATCGCCTGCTCTTCCAATGCGACATTGCGCATTTGGTTCATCAGTTCTTCGTTACCTTTATAATAGTCGATAACTTCCTGAGGATCTTCATAAGCAGAAGCAGAAGTCTCAATTAATGCCATCACTTTATCGTCATCGGCCTTGAGTTCATTTTGCTTAATGATTTCACCCAGTAACAAGCCAATGCGTACACGACGCAATGCATTGTCTTTAAAAAGCTCTGCCGGCAATTCTGGCATATTTTGCGCGCCACCCGCTTGTTGGCTGAAACGCTGTTTTGCCTGTTCACGCAATGCGTTAACTTCTTGCTCGATAAGTGCTTCTGGTACGTCAAATTCATTTTTCTCGATGAGCTTGCTGATAACGTCTTCTTTTAACGTTGTTTTCAGCGTTTGGCTCAATTCGCGTTCCATGTTTTTACGTACTTCCGCTTTCAGTGCCTCAACACCGCCTTCGTCCACACCAAACAATTTCGCAAATTCTTCATCGACTTCAGGTAACTCTTGCCCTTCGACTTTCTTAACCGACACACTAAATACGGCAGCTTTACCTTTTAGCGCTTCTGCATGATAGTCTTCAGGGAAGGTCACTTCAACTGTAACATCCTCACCCTTCTTCGCACCAACCAGTGGTTCTTCGAAGCCGGGGATCATGCGATCTTTACCTAATTCAAGGGTAAAGTCTTCCGCTTTTCCGCCTTCAAATTCTTCACCGTCTACTGTACCGGTAAAGTCGATAACAATGCGATCATCTTTTTTCGCTTTGCGACGTACTTCTTTCCACGTTGCATGTTGCTTTTGCAGTGTTTCCATCATGTTATCGAGGTCAGCATCGGTAATTTCAACCACTGGCTTCTCAATTTCAATTTCTTCAACACCTTTAACTTCAACTTCCGGGTATATTTCGAAAGCAGCAACAAACTCTAAATCTTGACCGTCTTCATCTTTGACAAGTTCAAATTTAGGCATACCAGCAGGATTAATTTTTTCCTGAACAATGGCTTGATAGAAGTTTTGCTGCATTACGTCACCAGCAACTTCTTGGCGCACGGCCGCGCCAAAACGCTTTTTAATAACGCTTACCGGTACTTTACCCGGACGAAAACCGTTGATACGCTGCGTTTTTGCTAATTGTTGAAGACGCGATTTAACCGCGGAATCTACAGAATCTGCAGGTACGGTAATAGTAAGACGGCGTTCTAAACCCTGGGTCGTCTCGACTGAAACTTGCATTATGTTACCTCAACTGTGCGTCTTAAAATGACGCTTTGTTTGTATCCCCTTTCCCGTCCTTGCCATATCTAGGCGTTTTACGCCCGGGTTAGAGGTGATTATTCAACAGTGCTAAACCGTTGTTTAAACACATTGGTTAAAAAAAGACGCGGTAGTATACAAGTAGGTTTCAGCAGAGTCGAGAGGGAACTAAAACAAATCGCGGGAAATTTGAATAAAAAAGCACTTACAAGGTCACTTGCATGATTTTTTTCAATAAATAGTATGAATTTAGGGGAAATGGTCGGTGAGACAGGATTTGAACCTGCGACCCCTTGGACCCAAACCAAGTGCGCTACCAAACTGCGCCACTCACCGAACAAAAAGAAAACAAAGACGAAATGATATGCGTCTAGACGGCTAATAAAACCGAATTAAGAGGATATGCACTTTTTTCACCCTGAATAAGGGAGAAAGTGGGGTGGACGATGGGACTTGAACCCACGACAACCGGAATCACAATCCGGGGCTCTACCAACTGAGCTACGCCCACCACTGTAAAAGTGCTTTGCAAACTTATTCTACTTCATCGCTTTAGCAATGTCAGTAGTTCCTGCCAACTCGCCGATGGCGCATCCGGCAGGATTCGAACCTGCGACCCACGGCTTAGAAGGCCGTTGCTCTATCCAGCTGAGCTACGGACGCTCGACGAATCGAAGCTTACAAAATGGTCGGTGAGACAGGATTTGAACCTGCGACCCCTTGGACCCAAACCAAGTGCGCTACCAAACTGCGCCACTCACCGACTGTGTAGCGGTTGTGAACTTCACTACCGTTACGGGGTGCGCATAGTACCGACAAGACCCAACCTCGTCAAACACTTTTTTCAGCAAAAATGCTAACCGCTCACAATACGTCCAATCTATCTCTTTTTTAGCCAATTATTCTTACATTACCCCCTATTTTCACTTTGTCATGGACTAACAAGTTATGAAACAATATAGGCAACTGATTTTTACGAGAAACGATGAATGAGTGCTCACCTTATCGATGGCAAAGTGATTGCCAAACAAGTTCGTCAGCATGTTGCTGCTTATGTAGATTCCTTAAAAGAAGCCAATAAACGCTGTCCAGGCCTTGCCGTTGTCCTTGTGGGCAGTGATGCAGCCTCTCAGGTATATGTTGCCAACAAACGTAAAGCCTGTGAAGAGGTTGGCTTTGTTTCTCGTTCTTTTGATCTTCCGGCAGACACAAGTCAGGAGGCATTGCTGTCATTAATTGACGAACTCAATCACGATGACGAAATAGACGGTATTCTAGTCCAATTACCTTTACCTGCGGGCTTAAATGCCGAGCTCATCCTAGAACGAATTTTGCCGCAAAAAGACGTGGACGGCTTTCACCCTTACAACATCGGACGATTAGCCCAGCGTATCCCAGCTCTGCGGCCTTGTACGCCCAAAGGGATCATGACCATGATCGAAGCCACTAAACGTCCGGTGAAAGGCTTAGATGCGGTGATTGTTGGCGCCAGTAATATTGTGGGACGGCCCATGTCGTTAGAATTATTACTAGCCGGTTGTACGGTGACAACCTGTCATAAATTCACCCAGGATTTACAAGCCCATGTGCGTCGGGCTGATCTTGTGGTGGTTGCCGTGGGTAAACCCAATTTCATTCCTGGTGACTGGATTAAAGAAGGGGCGATAGTCATTGATGTGGGTATTAACCGTTTATCTGATGGCTCATTGGTCGGTGATGTGGATTTTGAAAAAGCCAGCACCCGTGCAGGCTGGATCACGCCCGTTCCCGGTGGTGTCGGCCCAATGACAGTGGCAAGTTTGATAGAAAATACCCTTGAAGCTTATGTAAAATACCATTCATGAACAGTGATATAATCCGTGTCACCCGCGCGTGGTTAGAAAAAGTGGTCATTGGCTATAATTTTTGCCCCTTTGCAAAACCGGTATTTATTACCGAAAAAATTGCTTACGTGGTGCAGACCAATCCCGACTTTGCTGAGATACTCGAAACGCTTTTTGATGCGTGCAAACAATTACAGCAAGCCGACCACATTACAACGACACTGATTATATTGCCCCATGGTCTTGAGGTATTTGACACCTATCTTGATTTACTGGGGATGGCCGAAGCGTTAATCGAGCGCAGCGGATTTAGCGGTGAGTTTCAACTCGCCAGTTTCCATCCCCATTATGTATTTGCTGACGAACCATTAGATTCGCCGGCAAACTACACCAACCGAAGCCCCTACCCCATGTTGCATATTATCCGCGAAGCAGATATCGACATTGCGATGAAAGATAAAGATGATGCCAGTGCGATATACGAACGCAACATTCGTAAAGCTAATGCCCTAGGCTCTGCCCATTTCGACGCCTTACTTAGTCAGATAAAAAAGGCAGCAATGCCTAATTAAGATTAGGATTGCAGTAAATTTGCTAACGACACAGAAAAGGGCTGTACCTGATATTCAGACAACATAAATACCCATTCTGATATCCATTGGGGCGAATCTGGGGTATGGATCCACAATTGAGATTGCCCGTTAGGATCAGGGGCTGAAACATACAGCCAGACTTTACTTTCATCATGCAAGGTAAAAACCCACTGCTGTGCAATGGTGACTTCATTCCATTCGTGCTGCAGAAATGGCTTTACGGTTTCAAAATCAAAATGCATCAACCCAGCCACCGCTTCAGATACTGCTGAGGGATGATAAAGCTGATTTTCATCAATAGAAGGAATAGACCATTCCCCATTTTCTGTTGGCACAAACTGTAGGGGCGGCAAGTTATTGCTTTCTCTTTCGATTTTTGCCACCATTTTTTCTTTAAAGGGCATCACGTCACGGCTTAACCAGTCTCCTGATGTTTGGGGCAAAGGAATACGCTCACTGACCAACATACTGGTTTCTTCTTCAGGCTGGCGCACATAGCTACCTCGTCGCCCTTTTGCTTTATGCCCCACCAACAGTGAGAAGACTTCCCGCTGTCCACCGATTTCCACAAGTACCGATTGTGCATCTTCACTGCGCACACTTTCTACGCCAAGGCGGTAGTAGTTGTCTGCATCGGCAGTTTTCGACTCAACCACCTCAACGTCGGTAAGTGCACTGGCAAACTGGGCTAACTTTGCGGTATCAGAGGGAAATGTCATGATGGAATCTAAATGTGTAGATAACCATTGATCATTTTCTTTAACGGCGGAAAAAAGCACACCACTGTGATCTTCTATTTTGATTCTTTGAATGTCTTTGGCCGCAGCGGCAATGTCTTTGGCCAAAGATTGCTCGGCAGAATGTTGCTGTTCTTCCCGTTGGGTCTGATACTCTACCCACCAGACAAAACTTCCCGCGCCGAAGGTCAGTAGCGCAAGAATAAGGATCCGTAAACTCATGACGACTCCGAGGTGTAAAACTTACTCGCCCGTCGTTTGCATACATAGGCACACGAAGTAAGCAGTATAATCAGTAAAAATGGGGCAACAACAATGTTTGCAATTTTCAATCTGTTTCCTAACTGGTCAATTTCCCTGTCCAACTTATAACGCACTTCCCTCAAGGATTGACGAATGGCCCCCCGCTTAGCAATTTGCTCATCAATGGCCTCTTGCTGCTCTTCAGAGTAGACAATATTCCCACCTTGACCGGTCTTCTCCTGTAGTGTCCGTAACCTTGACTCATTGTCTGCTAATTGCTGTTGCAGTAATTCTTCTTGTTCGCGGTATTTTTCTTCCGCTTGGGTTTCTAACTCTTTCACTCGGGTAAAGGGTCTTGCAAAGGTGCCCCTCGCGCGAATACCAATAAGTGCATTACTTCCGGTGAGATTCTCAATCACATTGACAACAAAATCACCATTATTGGCAAAAGGCGTTATTAAGGTATCGCCATAAAACGGAGATTGTTGCACCCAAAAGCGATCAGAAAGTAAATCGGCATCGGCAACAACAATCAGATTGAGATCACGGGTTTCCCCTTTGTATTTTTCAGCCAAAACCGGAGATTCCGGCTTTTGAAAATAAGAGCGCACTTTACCAGTGTAGCGCGCTGCCAGGGTATAATTTTGCGTATTTCCGCCAAAACCACGTTGCAAGGAAACGGGCCTCAATGTGGCCGCGTAGTCATCGGCATTGGTTAGCCCGGCATTGGTAGAGGATTGCATTAACGGCGTCATGGTTAGCCCAGGTTTTGAAATGGCCTCTAAGGCACCAAACGAAGCCCCATTTAAGGATTCCAGATTTGCCGTCGTGACGTCATTACGATCCAGCTGCTGGGCCGTTAACCCTAATATACCAAAATGTTTTATCCGGGTGCCGGATTCATCACGAAAATCCAGCCCCAGTTGAGCGTCCAGTACCACGTTAGTTAGATCGCTTTAACCCCCCAGGCTTTTAATAGCGGCAGGGACGACGGATTCGCTTGCTGGAAACGCAATGACGCCACCGCATCGGCTTCGTAATGAGGGTCAATAAAGGCTAAAATTCGCCCCTTGTGCATGGCAAACTGATCAATGGAATACAGCAAACTGTCTGACAGGTCTTGGGGATGAATAAGCACAACCACATCCGTATCATCTGCAATGGCTGCATCATTGGCGCTAACAAGGTGAATATCATAAAGCTGGGACAATTGCTGATAAAAAACCATGGGGCCCACATAACGGCCGGTGACAGGATCTTGACCGCCCGCCACAGGCAAATCCGTTACGATGGATAAGGTCATGGTATCCGGCTCGGTCAACTGATAAATCAGCTTAGTAATATCGTATTCAAGAAATTGTTCGTTTTTAGGATCAAAAAACGGAATAGTAAACTGATCATCCAATAAATTCGTGCCCGCCAAACCAAAAAAAATCGTCTCCCCTAAATGGCCAATGGCAGCACCGGTCAAGCCAAACTGATTGGCTTTATCTTCACTTTCAGAAAACGGCAGCGGATCCATGATCTCTAGCTTTATCTTGCCATCGGATGCCTGCACATATTCTTGCAACAGGCTCTCAACACGGTTGGCATAATTGCGCAGTGACGTCATGCCCGTAGTATCCGTATCGGAAAAAAAGAAATACAAGGTCACCGGCTCATTTAAAGATTTAATCACCTGCTGGGTGCCCGCGGATAACGAAAAAATCTTATTTTCTGTTAAATCTGCACGATAACGTCCCAGATAGGCGTTATTAATGTAAACCAGCAATACAAACAGAATGGCTAACAGGGTGACACTTATGATTGCATCGAGTTTTTTCATCACTACGCCGCCCTGTTTTCATCAACAATGATACAACAGGCATAAAGCCACACAGCAATGACCAACAAAAAATAGACCACATCATCGGCGGCAAGTACGCCTCTGGACATGACATCAAAATGGGTAAGAAAACTCAGTGAGGCCACCGTATCGATAATGGTGGTACTGGCCCAATTTCTGAATGTATCAAGTATCATTTCAAAGCCACTGACCACGAAAAGGGCACACATCATAACTGCCAGAATAAACGCCACGACTTGGCTGCGTGTTAACGCCGAAATACAAATACTGATGGCCAAAAACGCCCCGCTCATTAACCAGCTACCTATGTATGCCGCGAGAATAACACCATTATCAGGCTTACCTAAATAATTGACAGTCAACCACAACGGCACCGTCATAACGAGGGCAAGTGCTAGAATTAACCAATATGCGAAAAACTTTCCCATCACCGCCTCAGCCACTGAAACCGGCAGCGACATCAGCAGTTCAATGGAGCCTGATTTGCGTTCTTCTGACCAACTACGCATGGCAAAGGCCGGCACTAACAATAAATACAACCAGGGGTGAAAACTAAAAAAAGGAAATAAGTCTGCCTGCCCACGGTGATAGAAATCACCGACAAAAAAGGTCAGCACACTGTTTAGCACCAGAAAAATGATAAGATAGACATACGCCACCGGGGTAGCAAAAAAGCTACCAAATTCCCGCTGGGCTATTGCAAAACATCGACTCATTCAGTCACCACTCCTTGTGTATTTTCCTCGAGGGTTATTTCTCTAAATACTTCATCTAAACGTCCTGTTTCTACAGTAAATTTATCAACCGGTAAACGAAAATGATTAACATGCTCTACCACCGCATTCATGATCAAATTACCGGGCTCAGGAAACAGCGTCACATCACCAGTGCGGCGATCCACTTCCATTTCGTCAACCCCTTCTATTTCGGCTAACCCGGAAATATCGGCGGCATAACTGAAGTGTAAGGTAACGGCTTGATGATATCGAGAGCGTTGCTGAAGCGCTTCCGGTGTTCCGTCAAAGCGTAATTTACCCTGGGCAATGATCATTGTCCGATTACAAACCGCCGTGACTTCCTCAAGAATATGGGTGGAAATAATGACAATTTTGTCTTTCGATAACGCCCGGATAAGTTCCCTAACCTGGTGTTTCTGATTGGGATCTAAGCCATCGGTGGGTTCATCTAAAATAAGGATCTTTGGATCATGAACCAGGGCTTGTGCCAGCCCAATACGGTGCCGAAAACCTTTCGACAGTTCCTCTATTCGCCGGTTTAGTACCCCTTGCAAGGCGACTTTATTTATCACATCTTTCAACCGTTCTCGTCGCTTAGCGCCTTTTAAGCCCCTTACCGAAGCAATAAAGTACAAGAACTGAAAAACCGTCATATCGTTATATAACGGCGCACCTTCAGGTAAATAACCAATACGTTGCTGTATTTTTTTAGCATGAGAGGCCATGCTAAGCCCCTCAATGGTTACCGAGCCAGATGATGGGGCAAGAAACCCCGTGAGCATTTTCATCGTGGTGGATTTCCCTGCACCATTCGGCCCGAGAAAACCCACAATTTCACCCGGCTTGATGGTAAATGTTAAATCATCTACGGCCGTCAAACCGTGAAAGCAACGGCTTAGATTTTCTACAGCGATCATAGCGTTCCATTTGCTACTGGTTATAATATGCGATAACGGATGGCATTATGTGTTGACGATGTAATAGGCGCCATCCCCCTTCCATTAATAGTGACACATTCACGCACTTCAAGCACTTGTTCACATCACAAAAAGCCAAAAAAAACCCTGCACATGAGGCAGGGTCGAAAATTTCGTATTCCAGGGACGAAAACGAAGAAGTCTAAATAACGTATGTCACGTCATTGAATCGACTTCTGGTAGATACGTTAACCGTAAAATATGTGATAATTGTGACATTACTTGGTTTAATTTTATCTGTATGAATCTGTGAATATTCCCATGCCTTCCATCGCGCCCATTGGCACCATCGCCACCCCTTTCAAACAAAAGTTTGCCATTCCCCGACAACCGAATTTGGCACAGGCAAAAGGGGTAATACAGTTTCATGCCTCCTATGCCAACCCCCAAGGATTTAAGGGAATTGAGGAATTTAGCCATTTATGGCTCCTATTTCATTTTCATGCCACCGCCCACCGCGGCTGGAAGCCTGGCGTTAAAGCGCCCCGATTAGGCGGCAATGCCAAACTGGGCGTGTTTGCCAGTCGCAGTACCCACAGACCAAACAATATCGGTTTGTCGGTGGTAAAAAATGGCGGTATTGAAGTCACTGATGGCATGGCTTCGTTAACCGTGTATGGTGTGGATCTCCTTGATGGCACGCCCATATTGGATATTAAGCCTTATATTCGCTATGCCGACTGTTTGCCCGATGCCCAGGATAAACTCGATAGCTACGGCACCATTCCCAACCGCTCGGTGGTATTTACCCACACCGCGCAACGGCAGTGTGAAAAGATGCAAGGCCAGCATCCGGATTTAGCCACACTGATCCGCGCCGTATTATCTCAAGATCCGCGGCCCGCCTACCGGCAAAGCCAAGACGTTGATGATAAAGTCTATAAAGTGGCTTTGTATGATGCCGATATTAGTTGGCAGGTTAAAAACAATACCGTTTATGTTCTCGACATAACCCGTATTCGTTAAATTATCTGAAGTTAATCACCTAAATCCCCGTCATCATCAATAAACCAGAAAAACGGCTTTTGCGCCTATTTTTATACTGCTAGAATGGCGCGGTTTATATTTGATGTTATAGGATGAGTCACCGTAATGCGCACTAGCCAATATCTGTTGTCAACGCAAAAAGAAACTCCTGCGGATGCCGAAATTGCCAGCCACCAGCTTATGTTACGAGCCGGTATGATCCGTAAACTCGCAGCAGGTTTGTATTCATGGCTGCCCAGTGGCCTGCGGGTTTTAAATAAAGTCGCCGACATTGTTCGCGATGAAATGAATAAAGCCGGCGCCATTGAAGTGTTGATGCCCGTCGTTCAACCTGCTGATTTGTGGCAGGAGTCTGGACGTTGGGAAGAATACGGTCCTGAGCTGCTTAGAATTAAAGACCGTCATCAGCGGGATTTCGTGTTAGGGCCCACCCACGAAGAAGTGATCACCTCGTTGGTACGCAATGAAATCAGCAGTTACAAGCAATTGCCTATCAATCTTTATCAAATTCAAACCAAATTCCGAGACGAAGTACGTCCCCGTTTTGGTATTATGCGTGGTCGTGAATTTACCATGAAAGACGCCTATAGCTTTCATCTTGACGAAAGCTCGCTACAGGAAACGTACGAAAAAATGTACGCCGCCTACTGCAATATATTCAAGCGTCTTGGTCTCGACTATCGTGCGGTCATCGCCGATACCGGCTCCATAGGGGGTTCAGCGTCTCATGAATTCCATGTCCTGGCGGATTCAGGTGAAGATGCCATTGCCTTTTCTTCTGCATCAGATTATGCCGCCAACGTGGAATTAGCCGAAGCGCTTGCACCTAAGCGCAAAGCAACGCCTAGCGGCGCCCCCACAGAAACCTTGAATAAACCCAAGGATCAAGGACTAGCGGCCTTTTTCGATGCCCACCAATTAAATAGCGCCAATGCGCTTAAGGTTGTATTGGTCAAAGGTGAAGACATTGACGGCCAACCAGAAAGCTGGGTAGCGCTGGTACTGCGTCATGATCACACCCTCAACGAAATCAAAGCCGAAAAACTCGCTCAGGTGGCGTCTCCCCTTGTCATCGCGAGTGAAGAAAAAGCAGCGGCAATTTTAGGTTGCGCCCCAATGTTTGCTAACCCGTTGGATTTACCGGTAGCGGCAGTGGTGGATCATTCTGCTGCAGCCTTAGCAGATTTCACCTGTGGTGGCGGTCAAACCGATACCTTTATCGTCAATGCCAACTGGGCAGAAGATGTGACGGTAGCCGATCTTCGCAATGTGGTTGCCGGCGATCCCTCCCCTTGTGGCAACGGCGTGTTAGAAATCAAACGCGGCATTGAAGTTGGCCATATCTTTCAGTTAGGTGATAAATATTCAAAAGCCATGAATTGTGGTGTGTTAAGTGAAACCGGCAAACATCAAACCCTAATGATGGGTTGTTATGGTATCGGGGTTTCCCGTATCGTCGCCGCCGCCATCGAGCAAAACCATGATAAATATGGCATCATTTGGCCGGAGTCCATTGCACCGTTCACCCTTGCCATCATTCCAATGAACATGCACAAATCCCAACGCATTAAAGATGCGGCAGAAGCCCTGTATGCCACCTTAAGTGAACAAGGCATCGAAGTGTTATTCGATGACCGAAAAGAACGCCCTGGGGTGATGTTTAACGATATTGAACTTATCGGTATTCCCCACAGTATTGTGATAGGTGAACGCAACCTAGACAATCAGCAAGTAGAATATAAAAACCGCCGAACTGGCGAAAAAACCTTGCTGGAACTCGATAAAGTTGGCGAGTTTGTCGCCACGCTATAAACTTACTAGATGGATAGCCGCCGGGCGTTATGCCCGGTTTACTTTTTTGGGCATCAGGAGAAAGCATGCAAGTTACCTTTTACGGCGTAAGAGGATCAATTCCAACCCCCGGGCCGGAATACGTCCGGTATGGTGGCAATACTGCCTGCGTTCATATACGCCTATCTGACGGCACGGATATTATTCTGGATGCGGGTACTGGCATTCGATTATTAGGCAACAAGCTCATAGGTCAACAAACGCCTATCCACCTTTTACTGACTCACAATCACTGGGATCACATTCAGGGCTTTCCATTTTTTGCGCCTATTTATCAAGCAGGAAGAGAAATCAATATCACGCCGGGCCTGACCTCGTTACCGGAATACGATCAAATATTAAAACAAATGCAAGGGTCGGTTTTTCCTGTTCCATCCAGTGCATTAACATCCAATATTTGTTTAAAGCCCATTCCTGAAGAAATAGATTCTTGGACCATCGGTAACGCAACGATAACACGATTACCCATGAACCATCCCGGCAAAGGCAGCGCTTATACCATCGTCGAAAATGGGGTGAAAGTTGCCTATATTACCGATAACGAACTTTATCCACCGTATAAAAAAGAAACCGACTTTCTTACTTTTGTCGAATTTGCCCGGGATGCTGACATTATTATTCATGATGCCCAGTACATGCTGTCAGATATGCCAGCTAAATCAGGATGGGGCCATTCTGTAGCAGAGGAAGCGGTAAAATTGGCCATGGCGTCCAATGCTAAGCGCATGGCGCTTTATAGCCACGATCCCGAGCGAACTGACGATGATATTGATAACGTTGTCGCCCACTGCAGCGAATACATCACCATTGCCGAGTCTGACGTTGAGCTTTTCGCGGCATCGGAAGGCCTAACGTTAAATTTGTAAACCACAAGGATAGAACGTGACCTCACGAACAGGCATCAGTGTGACTTTGTTACTCCTATTGGTAAGTTTTTATACCGTGGCGCAGGAACAAACTCAGGAACAGGAACAAGCAAATGCTGAATCCGTACAATCACAGCTCCCATCGTCGAGTATTTTAAGCTCAAGACTACAAGCCGATTCACAAGCATTGGATAATCGCTTTTCCATTACCCAACTCCAGCCAAATTATATATTGCCGTTTACCTATGTAACGAATCCAAATTCGGCAGGTAATCAGGATCTTACGCCGGAAAATGTGGATAACAAAGAAGCCAAATTTCAACTCAGCGTGAAATTGCCCCTTTATTTGCAAGATGATACCGCCAACGGTATGTACCTTGGGTTTACCGTCACGTCCTTTTGGCAGCTCTATAACAGCGAGGTCTCAAAGCCGTTTAGAGAAACCAATTATCAACCAGAGTTGTTTTATCAACGGCGGGCAGACATTTCCATTTTAGGCTACGATTTTAATTCGTTACAGCTGGGCTTTAACCACATGTCTAACGGACAAAGTGGGGATCGTTCCCGAAGTTGGAATCGTCTTTTTGCCTCAGTACTTTTTAGCGACTACGATAACGTCTATTACCTGAAAGCCTGGTATCGTATCCCTGAAGATGAAAAAGAAGATGAGTCTGATACCTCCGGTGATGATAACCCCGATATCTCCGACTATTACGGGCGTATGGAATTGGGTTACGGCACACGGTTGGGCAATTTCAAAATAATGGCGTTGTTAAGAAACAATCTTAATTTCGGTACCAACCGAGGCAGTATTCAAGTGGATCTCACTTACCCGTTAACTGATCGTTACGACCTTTTATTGCAATATTTTAATGGCTACGGCGATTCGATGATTGATTACAATCGAAGTCAGGAACGTATAGGTCTTGGATTTCAGCTTACCTTTTTGTAAAACCCAACGCGCCCTATCGCGATAAGGCGCTAACAACCTGCTTCACATTCATTGCCATCTGGCCCATGGTATCGGAAATATCGCTACGCCTTGATAATCCATGATAGCGTTCGGAAGCCTCGATGGATGAGCTAACCACCTCTTCAACCCCTTTTAACACCCGTTCTTGCTCTGTGGTGGCGTGATTAAGCGCAGTTACCACACTCGCGGTTTCCTGAATATCCGTGACCACAAAATTCAATCGTTCCAATGCCTTGGCCGCTTCCTGTTTATTTTTATTCGCTAAGGACACACCCACCTGCATGGCACTTACCGCATTCCCCGCTTCCCCTTCAAAGGCACCGAGTATGTCGTTGATTTCTCGTGTGGATTGCTGGGTTTTCGCCGCCAGCGCCCGAACTTCGTCGGCCACAACCGCAAATCCACGTCCATGTTCCCCTGCCCGCGCCGCTTCAATGGCTGCATTTAACGCCAACAGGTTTGTTTGATCAGCAATTTCATTAATGACATTGACCACTTTTAATATATTCGCACTGCGGCTTTTCAACGCATTGACGATATCACCGGCATTATTTACCGTCACGGCAAGTTGACTAAACCCCGTATTGGCATGCTCAAAGGTAGAATAACACTGGCCAATATTTTGTTGCGAACGCTCCGTTGCCACAGCAACCTGATTGGCAATAGTCGCCAAACTCTGCACGATCTCTCGAAGCTTTTCGGTACTGTTTCCCAAGGTCTGGCTCGTTGTGTATTGTTCTTCTGCGCCGTTAGCGATCCCCCGACTCACCTCCCCTAAGTTATCCACTGCGTTTTCAACGTCTTGCTGGGCAACGGTCAACTGGGCCACAGAATCACGTAATTTACTTTGTAACCCTCTCGCCGCATCGGCCAATATACCTAATTCATGCTCACTGCGATAAGTTAAATCATAAGCATAATTGCATTGCGCAAGACCAGCTAAACAGGCAGCGATTTCTTTTACCGGGTTGATGATTTGCGCCTGCAAACGTCTAACCAAATAGTAGATAGCAAGAATAATGAGTACCAGCGCGATACTCATTATGCTCCAAAGCGCAATGCGCGTATTCGTTTTCAAAGCCGCTAAGGTGTTGGCAGACTGCTCGGCAATATCATGGGTAACCGATGCCAGCATACGCGCCGGTTCTCGATCGATGCCTTTCACGCTACTATCGCCGGCCTGCACATTAAAGTTTGCAGCCACATAGGCATTAAAGCCTTCACGATAGCGCACAGACATAGTTTCATGGGCTTTTAAAAATGCCCGAATATCTGCTTTTATCCCATCACGAATATGTGGTTCTTTAAGTAAGTGATTAAAGCCGTCTTGTACCGCTTTTTCCTGCGCCACAAACCGTTGCCAATACTTTTCACGACTCTCCTTATCATGGCCTCGTATCAAGGTATTTTTCCATTCTTGAACCTGGGTTTTAAAGGTGATTAAAATCGTCGTTACATCGCGCTCAGACTGAATCAAACTGTTTTCTAATTCTTCAAATTGTTTCAGTACCATGTAGGATTTATACAATGAGACGAGGTTAAGGGTGATCAGTAAAAAAACTGTCGCTAAGACAGGCGTCATTAGCAGTTTGCTGATGCTGGTATGTTTCAAAGGAAAGATCCTGATATTGCTAGGACATGGAGCACAACATTAGAAAAGTAAACTATGACAGTTGAATGACAGAAGAAAACCAACAACAGAAAAAGACCCACCCTAAAGGTGAGTCCTAGTAAAAAGAGGGATCAGGCATATTCAAAAGGCGCCAACACCAGCTTTCCGATACATTTATTCGATTCCAATAACCGATGGGCTTTAATAATATTCTGGGCGTTCACCGGGCCTAAATGTTGTCCAAGGGTAGAAATCAACGTACCCGTATCAAGCATTTGACTGATCTCGTTGAGGATCGCTTGTTGTTTACCTATATCCTTTGTATTAAACAACGAGCGGGTATACATGAACTCCCAGTGCAAGGAAACGCTTTTACGCTTTATCAAGCCGATATCCAAACTACCCGGGTCATCAATTAAGCCAATTTTTCCTTGGGGTTTTACAATGTCCGCTAGCGCTTCGAAATGGACATTGGTGTGGGTCAAACTAGCGATGTAATCGGCACCGGATAACCCGAGCTCAGTAAATTGTTCAGTTAGTGACCCATTATGATCAATCACATGATGGGCGCCCATGCGTTTGACCCAAGCCTGACTTTCTGGACGAGAT
The DNA here is from genome assembly GCF_036697315.1 of Alteromonas sp. 14N.309.X.WAT.G.H12. NCBI lineage: Bacteria > Pseudomonadati > Pseudomonadota > Gammaproteobacteria > Alteromonadales > Alteromonadaceae > Alteromonas > Alteromonas sp. 14N.309.X.WAT.G.H12. Next base: position 8,157 of record NZ_JBAHZB010000013.1, on the reverse strand, counting down.
GCCGTCCCCACTATGGTCAAACCGGTAAGCTGACGGGCTAATTGCACTAACACCGATCCCACGCCACCTGCAGCGCCAGTGATCAGTATGGTTTGCCCTTGGCTTTCCTTTCCTTTGGTAACGTTAAGGCGGTCAAACAACAGTTCATACGCCGTTAATGATGTCAGCGGCATAGCGACGGCTTGTTCGTCTGACAGTGAGGACGGCGCTCGGCCCACAATACGTTCATCCACCAGCTGATATTCGGCGTTACTTCCAGGACGTGAAACATCCCCGGCGTAGAACACACGATCCCCTTTTTTAAACATGCTGACACCACTTCCCACATCGGCGACCACACCCACAGCATCCCATCCCAATATTTTTAGTTCATCCGCCGGCGGCGAGACCGATTTTCTTATTTTTGTATCTACAGGATTTACCGATACGCCGTGGATCTGAATTAACACATCCCTTCCAGCCGGAATGGGTTTGGCAATATTCACAGCCTGAATAGTTGTATCAGAAAGGGTTTCTGATGCTTGTTTATAACCATACGCTCGCATAAAACATCCTCACCAAGTCATTTACATACAGATACGTAAGAATAAAGAAAATAGACTGACGCAGGTATCTGCCACGCAAAAATCGATTAAAGATAAGCCTACCTGCTTGGGAAGAAAAGCTCAAAAAAATCCCGCAATAGCTCACAGTTATTGCCTCTCGCATAGCAATTTGACCACCGAACGATTAATCCATGTTAAAAATAGATTAACGTAATCGAATAAAGCCATTATCACCTTTTCGTTTTGTCAACCATATTTACCTTGCTTACATCAAGGTACTAAAAGTAAAAACGAGAGGATACCAACATATGAAACTTAAGCATTTAACCATAGTTGTCGCCGTTGCAATGGGGTTGCCTGCCCTTTCAGCTGCTGCGACACATGACACCACAGAAGTCATGTCCACAACCCCAAAAAGTAACAAATTTTGGTGGCCTGATGAACTTGACCTCACCCCACTGCGTGATCAAGCCAGTGAATCCAACCCTTATGGCCCCGACTTCAACTATGCTGAGGAATTTGCAAAGCTGGATCTTAAAGCAGTGGAAGCGGATATCCGCAAGACCCTCACCACCTCACAACCTTGGTGGCCCGCAGACTATGGTCACTATGGTCCATTCTTTATACGTCTAGCCTGGCACGCGGCGGGAACGTATCGAACCATTGATGGCCGAGGTGGAAACAGCGGGGGGCAACAACGCTTTAACCCCTTAAATAGCTGGCCTGATAATGCCAACCTTGATAAAGCCAGACGTTTGCTGTGGCCCCTTAAACAAAAATATGGCCGTAGCATCTCTTGGGGCGACCTTATCGCTTTAACCGGGAACGTGGCATTGGAAGACATGGGCTTTAAAACCTTTGGTTTCGGCGGTGGACGAGCTGATGACTGGGAACCTGATCATGTGTATTGGGGCCCCGAAGAAGAAATGCTTACCGACCAACGTCGTGATGAAAACGGTAACTTAAAAGACGCTCTGGCCTCTACTGAAATGGGCTTGATTTATGTTAACCCAGAAGGCCCCCATGGCAACCCTGATCCCCTTGCCGCGGCCAAAGATATCCGCCAGGCTTTCGGTCGTATGGCGATGAACGACGAAGAAACTGTTGCCCTTATTGCAGGCGGTCACACCTTTGGTAAAGCCCACGGCGCGAAACCTGCAGATTGCCTTGGTAAAGAGCCCGCTGCGGCACCTACTGAAGAGCAAGGCCTTGGCTGGATCAATAAATGCGGTAAAGGTAATGCTGAAGACACCATGACAAGTGGTCTCGAAGGTTCTTGGACGGTAACGCCTACCCAGTGGACAACTAATTACCTCGATAACCTGCTTGGCTTTGAGTGGAAGAAAACCAAAAGTCCTGCTGGAGCTACGCAGTGGATCCCCACTTCTGAAGCCTCTGCCTATATGGCTCCCGATGCGCACATCGAAGGTAAACGCCATTCACCAATCATGTTTACAACTGATATAGCGCTTAAAGAAGATCCTATCTATAGAAGAATCATCGAACGCTTCCGCGATGACCCGGCACAATTTGAACTGGCCTTCGCTAAAGCCTGGTTTAAACTGAACCACCGGGATCTCGGTCCTAAAGCACGTTACCTTGGTGATGAAGTGCCTGATGAAGACTTGATCTGGCAAGATCCTATTCCAGATGTGGATTATGACCTGATTTCTGCCAAACAAGCGGACATGCTTAAAGACGAAATCTTGGATACCGGCCTTACCGTACCCGAACTGGTTCGTGTGACTTGGGCAGCAGCAGCTAGCTTCCGTGCCACAGATATGCGTGGTGGTATAAATGGAGCACGTATTGCTCTGGCACCGCAAAAAGATTGGGAAATCAACAACCCCAGAGAAGTACAAAAAGTGCTTGCTGAGCTAAAAGACATTCAAGCTGATTTCAACAAGAAATCGAAAAATGTGAAAGTCTCTTTGGCTGACATGATTGTACTGGCCGGTGATGCCGCAATTGAAAAAGCGGCGGCAGATGCGGGTATAGAGATTGAAGTACCGTTTATTCCAGGCCGTGCAGACACGACCCAGGAATTAACGGATGTCAATTCCTTTGCCTTGCTTGAGCCTAAATCTGATGCGTTTAGAAATTACTATACGCCAAGTACCCACCGCTCCCCTACCGAAGAAATGGTAGACATGGCTGACAAACTGGACTTAACCGTTCCTGAAATGACGGTATTACTTGGCGGAATGAGAGCCTTAAATGCCAATGCCGATGGTTCAGATCACGGCATTCTCACCAACCGTCCCGGTCAACTAACCAACGATTTCTTCGTTAACTTGTTGGATATGGGAATAAAGTGGCAGAAATCCGAAAGTGATATCAGCCTTTACGAAGGTGTGGATCGGGCAACCGGCAAATTAAAATGGACCGCTACTCCGGTTGATTTGATTTACGGTTCTAATACCGAACTGCGTGCCATTGCTGAAGTGTATGGCTCGGCAGATGCAAAAGAGAAATTTGTTGCCGACTTTGTTAAAGCTTGGGTTAAAGTAATGCGCAATGATCGTTTTGATTTAAAACACGATGTGTAATGACACGCTGAAACATTAGCCCATTCAGTGTAAGTAAAATCCGGTATGCCATTTGGGATACCGGATTTTTATTTGCAGAGACAGTCACCGTCACCCTTTAAAAATCCCTGTCATTAATGACGCTTTGCCTTGCCCACCATCCCATTAGCCGTAAACCGATCTCCCTACCGTTGAAATTCCATGCATCCGTGATTATTTTGGCAAACGCGTTGGTATCGCCCATTTCATAAACAGTTGATTAACAACACGGCGGTCGATTACTAACCCTTTTTTTAGAAATTTCATCATACGGACATGTTTCTGGTGAGTTTGCTTGATTAGATGGCTTATGAATAGAATAAATCGTAATTGTGTTAATTTCTCTTCTCTTTTTTTTCCGGCAACCCCGCTTGCCCGTGTTATTGACACCATTAACTGTTCACCTGTCATTGTCAATCAAGCCTTAGACAACTATCCACAAAACGTCATTCACCGACCTTTCGGGGGCGGTCAGACAAATACTGTCCAACATAAAATGTAAAATGCTAACTTAGGAGAAACTCCATGATTCAGGTAAAGCACCTGGAACGTCGTTATGGCGATTTTCACGCTGTTAACGATGTTAGCTTTAATATAGAACGCGGCGAAATCGTCGGCTTACTTGGCCATAATGGCGCAGGTAAAACCAGCATTATGAAAATGCTCACCGGCTATCTCGAACCCACAGCCGGCGAAATTTTGGTTGATGGCTTGGCCGTTGGCAAACAAACCAAAGCCATTCAGGCGAAAATGGGCTACTTACCCGAGAATTGTCCGGTATGGCCAGAAATGACCGTCATCGACTACCTCGATTATCAGGCCTCGCTGCATAATATCCCACCAACAGCGCGCAAAGCGGCCATTGCCAAAGCCATTAGCCGTACTGCCCTTAAAGACAAGGCCACCGCAAGTATTCAAACCTTATCCAGAGGGTACCGACAGCGGGTAGGTGTGGCCCAGGCCATCTTACACGAGCCTGAAATTGTCATCCTTGATGAACCCACTAATGGCTTGGATCCTACCCAAATCAGACACATGCGCAGCTTAATTTGCGAGCTGGCCAAAACCGCTACCGTGATTGTATCGACCCATATTTTGCAGGAAGTACAGGCCGTATGTGAACGGGTACTCATACTGCGGGCGGGTCGTCTTGTGGTTAACGCAAAACTTGCCGAACTGCAAAAAAATGACGCGCTGTTACTGACGGTCAACAATGATATTAAACAGATCTTGTGTGATTTACCCCAAGTGAACGAGGTGGAAGAACTGCCCTCGTCAGCAGATCGCAAACGTTACCGTATAGCTACCCAGCCCGACAATGCGCCCCTCATTGCCCGTACGGTTAACGGTGCAAATTGTGCACTGTATGAACTCACCACAGAACGTCATGACCTTGAAACCCTTTTCTCACAGGTTAATGAAGAGGTAAAACATGTCTAACTATTCATCCACACTGATGCAAATTAACCGAAAAGAATTTCGCAGTTTTTTCTCAACACCCGCCGCTTATCTTTTTCTAGGTGGGTTTATGGCCGCAACCTTATTTGTCTTTTTCTGGGTTGAAACCTTTTTTGCACGCAATATTGCCGATGTAAGGCCCCTTTTCCAATGGCTGCCGCTGTTACTGATATTCCTTGTTGCATCATTAACCATGCGCGCCTGGTCTGAAGAGCGTCGAGCCGGCACTCTGGAGAGCCTGCTGACCTCACCGGTATCACCACTGCAATTAATTATGGGCAAATTTTTAGCCACCATGGCCCTGGTGATCCTCGCCCTTATTCTTACTCTGCCGCTTCCCATCACCGTATCATTGTTAGGCCCCTTGGATTGGGGACCGGTTGTGGGCGGTTATCTCGCAACCATATTCCTCGCCGCCGCCTATGTTTCCATTGGTCTGTACATGAGTGGCCGCACCGATAACCCTGTTGTGGCGCTTATTCTTACGGTGATTGTGTGTGGTCTCTTCTATTTTGTTGGCTCAACGACACTCACCAACTTGTTCAGCGGTCAAGTAAGCAGCGTGCTGACCTTATTGGGGACAGGCAGTCGGTTTGAGTCTATTACTCGTGGCGTATTAGACATTCGTGACCTGTATTATTACGTGTCAATTATGGGGGTATTTTTAACCCTTAACCTCTATTCCCTGGAACGTCTACGTTGGGCTGGAAATCCCGTTTCACGTCAGCACCGTTTGTATAAGTACCTCGTTGTGCTCACTATAGCCAATTTCATCGTCGCCAATTGCTGGCTAAGCGCCGTGACCTGGGCCCGAGCAGACATCACTGAGGGACAACAATACTCGTTATCTGCAGCCACCAAAAACCAGCTTGCTTCCCTTCAGGAGCCCCTGCATATTCGCGGCTACTTTTCGGCTAAAACCCATCCATTACTTGCACCATTGGTTCCCCAACTGCAAGACTTGCTGAAAGAATATGCCGTCAATAGTGGTGGCCGTGTTGATGTTGAATTTGTCGATCCGACACAGGATAAAGATGCCAAAGAAGAAGCAGCCTCCCGCTTTGGTATTAAACCTGTGCCCTTTCAAACCGCCGATCGCTATCAATCTGCCGTTGTCAGTGCTTATTTTGACTTAGTGATTTCCTACGGTGATCAATTTGAAACCTTAAGCTTTCGCGATCTTATCGAGGTGAAATCCCAAACCGGGAAAGTCCTCGATGTGGTGCTCAAAAATCCAGAATATGAAATTACTCGGGCAATACGTAAGGTTGCCGGAAGCTATCAATCTAGCGGCAACCCCTTTGATATGATAGACAACAAGGTAACCTTCCACGGCTATATTTCTCCCAATGACAGCTTGCCTTCGTCACTGCAATCCCTACGGGCCGATCTAGATCCCCTATTGGACGACTGGAAAAAACAGGCCGGTGACAAACTGACCCTTGAGTTTGACGATCCCGGTGCCAACAACGGCGAACTGGCGGGAGAATTAAAACAAAATTATGGCTTTACGCCTCAAGTAGCCAGTTTGCTAGATCCCAAACCCTTTTGGTTTTATATGGTACTTGAAAGTAACGGCGAAACCGTGCAGGTTCCCTTGCCTGAAAGCTTAGATAAGAATGCCCTTAAACGATCATTGGATAATGCCTTACAGCGGTTAACACCAGGCATGTTAAAAACCATCTCGGTGGTGAAACCTGCCGCCTATGGTGCTAACGGACAAGGCTATAGCGCTCTGGAAAAAGTGCTCAAAGAAAATGTCCGTGTCAAAGAAGAGGATCTTAGCGACGGTCAGGTCGCCGAAGACAGTGATTTGCTTTTAGTGCTCTCCCCTTCTGATTTAGATGACAAACAACGCTTTGCCATCGACCAATTTTTAATGCAAGGGGGAAGCGTGGTGCTGATGACCTCGCCGTTTAATGTACAGGCGGCTCAAAGTTTAACCGCCAGCAAACAAACCTCAGGATTGGAAGATTGGTTAGCCCATTATGGTATCAAGATTGACGAAACCATGGTGCTTGACCCACAAAATACCGCCCTTCCGGTACCGGTACAGCGCTATATCGGCGGTCTTCCTATTCAGGAGATCCGTATGCTTCCTTACCCGCACTTCCCTGATTTGCGAGGGGACGGACTTAACCCCGATAATCCTATCACGGCATCCTTGGGGCAATTAACCCTCAACTGGGCCTCCCCAATTCATATTGATGATGACAAAAATAAAGATCGGCAGGTTACCAAACTTCTCAGCAGTTCAAAAAACAGCTGGACCTCGGATGATCTCAACCTCATCCCCAACTATGAATTACATCCCGATTCAGGGTTTGCGCCTGCAGATGAACACGATGCCTATCTTCTAGGCGTTGCCATCGAGGGACGTTTTACCTCCTTCTATAAAGATAAACCCTCCCCTCTTCTTAATAGTCAAGACGAGGCTGACAAGGATAAAGACGATGCAGAAAAAGCAGATAAAAACGAGACTAAATCGGCCATTGGCAGTGTCATCAACCGTTCTGTGTCATCTGCCCGACTCACAGTGGTAGCAAGCAATACCTTTGCATCGGATGCGGCGGTGAACCTGGTATCTCAAAGTCTAAATACCTACTACACCAAGCCGTTGGATTTTGTACAAAACACCATTGATTGGTCCTTAGAAGATCGGGGATTACTCGCCCTGAGAGGGCAAACCCAATTGGCACGGACCCTACTTCCCATGACACCCGATGAGCAACGTTGGTGGGAATGGGCTAACTATGGGCTAGCGATATTCGCACTTATCCTTATTTGGGGTTGGCGCCGCAGTGTAGCGGCATCGGATAGCCGTAAATACGACGCAATATTGGCGGAGGTAAAATAAATGAAAAACACCGTTAATTTTCTCATCGCCTTACTGATTGTTCAGATCCTTCTGGCCGTGGGCATAAGTCTCGGCAAACCAGATGTTACGGCGAAACCAAAACCCGTTGCTTTTGTTAATTTTGACCCAGACAGCATCGACAATATGGTTCTGGAAGGCGCAGATGAGGATGAAGAAATCCATTTGCGCAAACAGGATGATCATTGGGTACTTCCCCAACAGGATAACTTTCCTGCGAACGAAACAAAAATCACCGAACTGTTGAATAAATTAGCAACAGTGCAGGTAACCCGTCCGGTAGCCACCAGTGCTAATGCCCAGGAACGCTTTGAAGTGTCTGACAATAAATTTGAACGACGCATTACCTTGGCATCGAAGGGTGAGAACCTGGCGCGGATCTATCTAGGGACTTCTCCGAGTATGCGTATTATTCATGCTAGGGAAGAAAAAAGTGATGATATCTACACCATCGAGATGTCGTCTTATGAGGTGCCGGTACAAAAGGGCGGTTGGGAAGATAAATCACTCCTTAACATTGATAAATCCTCCATTGCCCAGATTGCCGTTAATGGCTTAACCCTGCAACCTAAAGCCAATAACAGTGACAGTAAGGAAGACGCATCCACCGACGCCACACAGTCAAAAACATGGCAAGCTGTGGGTTTAGCCGATGGCATCTACCTTGATAGTGATGCGGTGAACAACCTGGCCGATACCCTTGCCAATATTC